>URXR01000039.1 GCA_900551925.1 uncultured Mycoplasmatota bacterium
ACGGATTTAGTACAAATACAGATACGCATATGATAAAGAATATGGAATGGGGAGCTATTTCTTATTTATCTCATAGTAGATATGGAATATGTAGTGATGGAGTTTGCTATAAAATATATAGAAATAATAATAGTAACTATCTAACAGGATGTGGTTCATCTGCAGGAAGTTCAGAAACAACAACTTGTAATACTTATAACACAGAAGAGGGAATGCTTGCATCAACAACAGGAAATATCTATGGAATATATGATATGAATGGAGGCGCAAATGATTATGTAATGGGTAATGTAGTAAGCCCAGATGGAGAACAGATGATGAGTGGCTATTCTGCTACAAATAATTCTGGATATACTGGAATAATATATGCTGGAGGAAATTATACTTCGTATACAGGAACATATAGTTATCCTAATTCAAAATATTATGATAAATATAGTTATGGAACAAGTTTTAGTCAAATAATAAGAAGTAAATTAGGGGATAGTATAAAAGAAGTAAAATCAGACTCATTATTATGGTATAATGGCAATTATTATATGGCTCATAATTTATATCCTTGGTTTGTTAGAGGTATGTTTACTCAAGGAAATGGTGGAGGCGGAAGAGGACCTAGTCATTCTACTCATTTAATTATTATTAGTTAGAAAAAAGTTTCTTACTAAATTACTTTAAATATTAAAATAGTTAATTTTAGCTTTTTTTATGCTGTGTCTAATTTTAAATATTTCTTTTTAAAACCTTTAAAAAAGTTAGTTCTTGTTATATAATGTTATTATATGGAGGATTTAATATGAAGAAAAAAAGAGTAAGAAATATAATTTGGATAATAATTGATGCTTTAATTGTTCTTATAGTAGCATATTTTGTAGTTGGATATTTTAATTTTTTTAACATAAGTAAAGGAAAAGAACCTATTTTTGAAGGTGAAGTTACTAATTATAAAAGAGGAATAGGTAATGTAACAGTTCATAATTATAAACTTTATAAAGTTGTAGAATATGAAATTCCTGATCAAAATGTGTCTTATAGTATGAAACTATGGTTTATGGATGATGTTAAATAGGTGATTTATGAAACTGAAAGATAGTTTTATATCATTAGTTAAAGGAGGAATTCTTGGGCTTTCTAGTTTAGTTCCGGGGATAAGTATTGGTTCTAATCTAATATCTTTAGATGTTTTTAATCATGTTTTAGAGGCCTTAAATAATTTATTTAAAAAGGGAAATAGAAAATTATTTTTAGTAGTTATTCCTCTTGTGATTGGGGTTTTAGCAGGAGTTTTGGCAGGTTCTAGATTAGTTTTTTATTTTTTAGATAACTATAAAATGCCAACGATTTTTCTATTTATCGGTATTTTAGCTGGAGCTTTTCGTTTAGTTTGGAAAAAGGAATCGAGATTTTTAACTGGCAGAAATATTTTTATTTTTTTAGGAGTAGGAATTTTTCTGTTTTTGTTACAATTTTTAGTAATTAATAATCTTGATTTTAGTAATTTTAATGCTATTTTAACTGCTATTTTGGGAGGAGTACTCGGAGGATTTTTAGTATTTGTTCCAGGTTTATCAGGACTTAAAGAACTTTTTACTAATGTTTTTAGTTTAGATAATATTTTGGCTATTATAGTATTTATTTTAATTTTAATTATTGCAATTATTCTGTTAGCTAAGTTTATTTATTATTTAATAGGTAAATATAAAAATTTAAGTTATTTAGTTTTGCTCGGAGGAATTAGTTCTTCTATAGTTATATTAATATTAGAAATAGGAAAGTTTACAATTAGTTTTGTAAATATATTTACATCAATACTTACTTTTTTATGGGGGTATATTTTGATTAAAAATTTGGAAAAAGAGTGATATATTAGTCACTTTTTTATTTTTGGTAAAAATTGTTAATTTTTGTTGTTGACTTTTTACTTTCTAAATAGTAATATCAAATTAGAAACTATTAATAATAAGAAGGAGGTAATATTAATGATCACTCTAAATGACACAGTATTAGAATTAACAGTCATAAAAAGAGATGGTAAAAAAACAAAATTTGATGAAGGAAAGATTGCTATTGCTATTAAAAAGGGCTTTGACAGTATAGAAAATTCCCCATATACTGACAAAGATGTTACAAAAGTTTATGAAGCAGTCTTAAAGGATATAACAAAAAAATATGAAACAAAAAAGAGTATCAAAATTGAAGATATTCAAGATTTAATTGAGGAAAAGTTGAAACGTTATGAATATATGGACGTTTATCAAAATTTTTCTAGTTATAGGGCTTTAAGAAATAAGTCACGCGAGGTTTTTAAAACTAAGGAGCATAAGTTTTTAAAATCTATTGAAAAACTTGGTATGGAAGATGCAAAAAATGTCGATTTGAAGCGTGAAAATGCTAATGTTGATGGTGATACTGCTATGGGCACAATGCTTCAATTTGGTAGTACTTTGACCAAAGAATTTGCAAAAAGTTATTTAATGAAAGATAAATTTGCAGATGCTCATGATAGAGGGGCTATTCATATTCATGATATGGATTTTATGCCTATGGGCACTACTACATGTTGTCAAATTGATTTAAATGAATTATTTAAAGATGGATTTTCAACAGGACATGGTTATTTGAGAACTCCAAATAGTATTATGTCTTATGCTGCGCTGGCTGCTATTGCGATTCAATCTAATCAAAATGATCAACATGGTGGACAATCTATTCCAGCTTTTGATTATTATATGGCTCCTGGAGTTGTTAAAACTTATAAAAAGGAATTAAAACAAGCTATTTATGATTATTTAGAGCTTGAGGGATTTTTAAACTTTATAAAATTTAATAAAATAGAAAAGGAATTAGATAAAATAACTACTATTGATTATGATATAAGCAATTTAGATAGTTTTGCTAAAGAAGAAGAAAGAGTTTTAAAGATATTTAGACTTGCTAATAAAAAAGCTCTTGATAAAACTGATAGAATGACTTATCAAGCTATGGAAAGCTTTGTACATAATTTAAATACTATGCATTCTAGAGCAGGGGCTCAAGTACCATTTTCTTCAGTTAATTTTGGTACTGATACTTCAAGTGAAGGTAGGATGGTAATTAGAAATTTCTTGCTTGCTACGGAAGCAGGACTTGGTAAGGGAGAAACACCAATTTTTCCAGTATCAATTTTTAAAGTAAAAGAGGGAGTTAATTATAATAAAAAGGATCCTAATTATGATTTGTTTCTTTTAGCATGTAGAGTTTCTGCGAAAAGATTGTTCCCTAATTTTTCATTTATTGATGCGCCTTTTAATAAAGCTTATTATAAAGAGGGAGATTATAAAACAGAAGTTGGTTATATGGGGTGTAGAACTAGAGTACTTGGCAATGTAGTTGATCCTAATAAAGCTATTACTCCAGGAAGGGGGAATCTTTCTTTTACTTCTATTAACTTGGTAAGACTTGGAATAAAGTATGGTATTTTAAACAATGATAAACCTGATTTTGATGGTTTTTATAAAGAACTTACAGAAATGATGGATTTAGTAAAGGATCAATTACTTGAACGTTTTGAACTTCAATGTAAGAAAAAAATATATAATTTTCCATTTTTACTTGGTCAAGGTATTTGGATTGATTCAAAAACTTTAAAAAATGATGATCGTATTAAGAGAGTATTAAAACAAGGTACTTTAAGTATTGGATTCATTGGGCTTGCTGAATGTCTTAAAGCTTTAATCGGAGAACATCATGGTGAAAGTAAAAAAGCGTTTAATAAAGGATATGAAATTATTAAATTTATGCGTGATAGATGTGATTATTATGCTAAAGAATATAAGCTTAATTTTACACTTTTAGCTACTCCAGCTGAAGGATTGTCTGGAAGATTTACTGCTATTGATCGTTCGATATATGGTAAATTAAAAGGTATTACTGATAGAGAATATTATACTAATTCTTTCCATGTACCAGTTTATTATAAAATTACTATTGATAAGAAAATAAAAATTGAAGCACCATTCCATGCTCTTACTAATGCTGGACATATAACATATGTTGAACTTGATGGAGATCCTACTACTAATGTAAATGCTTTTGTAAAAATAGTTAAGCAAATGAAGGAAGCTGGAATTGGTTATGGTGCGATTAATCATCCAGTGGATAGAGATCCAGTGTGCGGATTTACTGGAGTTATTAATGATATATGTCCTGGCTGTGGAAGAACGGAAAAAGATGGAGTTAAGTTTGAAAGAATTAGAAGAATTACGGGTTATTTAGTAGGAACAGTAGATAGGTTTAATAATAGTAAGCGTGCTGAAGAACATGATAGAGTAAAACATGATAAAGTTCGTCCAGATAAGAAAAATACTTCTTCTAAAAATGAAGAAAGTTCGAAATGAAAATAAGATTAGCGGATGATAATTTATTAACAGATAGCATTGTAGATGGCGAAGGTTTAAGAGCAGTTTTGTGGACTCAAGGATGTAGTCATAACTGTAAAGGTTGTCACAATCCAGAGACTCATGATTTTAATAAAGGAGTTTTAGTTGAAGTAGACGAGGTAAAACAACTTATTAAAGATTTAACACTTCAAGATGGAATAACATTTTCTGGAGGTGATCCTTTCTTTCAACCAGAGCCTTGTATAGAAATTGCTAAGTTTGCTAAAGAGGAAGGCTTAAATGTTTGGGCTTATACAGGATTTTTATTTGAGGATTTAATTAAGAATGAAAAAATGAGAGAATTTCTTAATTATATTGATGTTTTAGTAGATGGAAAGTTTGAACTTGAGAATAAAAGTTTAAATCTTAAGTTTCGAGGATCTACTAATCAAAGAATAATAAATGTTCCAAGAAGTTTAAAGATGGGAAAAGTGTCTCAAATAAAAAAATATGACCGAGTAAGTGCGAAAAAAAATCCAAAAACATTATATATATGATAGATAATTATATGTTATTTAGTAATCTTCCTACTTTAGATTTACATGGAGAAAATAGATATAGTGCTATTTATTATACTTCTCTTTTTATAAATGATAATTATAAATTAAATAATAAATTAGTTAAAATAGTTCATGGTAAAGGAGAAGGAGTATTAAAAAAAGAGATTCATAAATTTTTAAGGACTAATAATTTAGTTAAAGTATATAAAATAGATTGTTTTAATGAAGGAGTAACTATTGTTGAATTATATTAATTTATAATAAAAAAACTTAACATAATTGATTTTTAGATCAATAGTTAAGTTTTTATTTGTTAATATTTTTTTTGATGATATTAGCAATATTCATTTTTTCACTATCATTTAAATCATTCCAAAAAAGTTCTAACATAACACCAAGTCCTGGAAGAACTAACTCATCGTTAGTAATTACTGATTCATTTATGGTATTAATAATAGTTTGTTCATCATCATTTTTTATTTTTTCAATGACATTTGCTCTTATATCTATATTCATTTTTATCACCATTATTAGGATGTCAAATTAGAGTAAATTTATACTAATTTTTAGAAAAAACTACAAAATCTTTTAAAAATTTATATATAATATGATTAGGAGGATAAAAGATGGAATTTATTAAAAATAAAAAGTTAATAGTTTTACTGATTATAATAGTAGTTTTAGGTTTATTTTTATTGGGATTTTATATATTTTCAAATTCTAATGATAGCGATACCGATAATGCTAATAAGGAAAATACAAATGAAGAAGTTACTTATCCAACAGTTTCTGATACAGAGGAAGCTATTTTAAAAACAGTTTATAATGAAAATGTTTCAGTGTATGCTACTGGGTTTACAACACCTGGTGGTAATACAGAAAATATATTTGGGAATGAATCTGAAACATTAGCGGATAATTTAAGTCAAGAAACAAAAATGGCGATAGCACTTTATGCTATTGAAAATGATGTAAATACTTTGAGCACTATTAGTTGTAGTGATGTTAGTTGGAATAGTAGTTGGGATGATAGATGTGGAGGAGCTGGAGAGAATATGGCTTATCAAATTCTAGTTTCTGATTTAAATGATAAAGTGGTACAGATTTTTAATAAAGATTTAGATTACTCAGCTCTTAATCTAGATGATTTAACTATTGGTACTTGTACTGATAATAATAAGATTTATCCATTTCGTTATATTGAAGATTTAGGTATATATGTAAGTGTAATTAAAGATAATTGCAATTTAAATAGAAGATTGGAAGTTACTAAATTAGTAAAAACTCAAGCTAATGATACTCTTACTTTAGATGTTTATTATACTCTTTATCAAAATAATAAAGAACTTGATAAACGACAAGATAAATTTTATTTTAAGATAAAAGAAGATGGGACATACTATTTTTATAGTTCAGTAATGGTTGGAAAAAATTTGCAATAGATTAAATTATTAAAAAATATTGAAAAAGATATTTTATTAGAGTATACTTTTAATAGAGGAGATGAATTTATGATAGTAGGAATAGTAATTGGAGCAATAGTATTAATTATTGTGATTTGGTTTTTTACAACTTATAATAAGTTAGTAAATTTAAGAAATAAAAAAGATGATCAGTGGTCACAAATTGAAGTGGAATTAAAAAGAAGAGCAGATTTAATTCCTAATTTAGTGGAAACAGTAAAGGGATATGCTAAACATGAAAACTCAACGTTAGAAGAAGTAATAAGTGCTAGAAATAATTATTTAAGTGCTAATACTCCTGAAGAGGAAATGAAAGCAAATGGTGCGATTAGTGAAGCTTTATCAAAACTTTTTGCTTTATCTGAAAGTTATCCTGATTTAAAAGCTAATCAAAACTTTTTATCTTTACAAAGTGATTTAAAGGAAACTGAAGATAAGATTTCTTATGCTAGACAATTTTATAATGATGCTGTTTTAACTTATAATAATAAAGTAGAAATGGTTCCTTCTAATATTGTGGCAGGTATTACGAAGTTTAAAAAAGCTACTTTCTTTGAAGTAGATGCTAAAGATAAAGAAACACCAAAAGTTAGTTTCTAGAGACTTACAGATGTAAGTCTTTTTGGTTAAGGGAGGCAAAAATGAAACATTTTAAGTATCTTTTATTAATAGTTCTATCAATGTTTTTTATCTATGATGTTAATGCTCAGGATATAAAAAGTATAGAAATGGATATTAATATTGATAGGGATGGAGTAGCTCATGTTACTGAAAATTGGACTATTTATACTGGGGAGAATGAAGATTTAACGGAGATTTATAAACCATATTATAATTATGGTAAATCAGAATTTAAAAATTTTAAAGTGTCTTTAAATAATAGAGAATTTACTTATATAAATAATTGGGATGTAGATGAAAGTTTTGATTATAAAAGTTATAAGAATGGTTTTAATTATATTAGTGATGGAGTTGAACTTTGTTTTGGAATAAGTACAAAAGGTAGTACTAATACTTATAAAATGAGCTATGATATTACTAATTTTGTAGCAGGACTTAATGATAGTGATATGGTTTATTGGAATTTAATTCCTAAAAATTTAAGTGATAGTCCAGAACAAACTTATATAAAAATCTATAGTGATTTTAGTTATAGCAATGATCTTCCTGTTTGGGGTTATGGTAATTATGGTGGTTATGCGTATGTTTATGATGGCTATATTGAAATGTCTTTAGATAGGAATTTAGATAAAGATGAATATATGACTATTTTAGTTAAATTTCCTAAAGATACTTTTGATACTAGCAACAATAAAATAGATGAAAATTTTGATTATTATTATAATATGGCCGAAGATGGTGCTGAAAACTATGGAGGTTCTGGAGTATTTTCTAGTATATTTAACTTTATTTTGGAAAACTTATTTTTAATTTTAATTATTATATTTGCCTTGTTTGGAGGATTTTATCGTAAATCTCGTACTACTACGAATGGTTCTTATAAAATAAAATATGGAAAAGAAGGAAAGAAGATTCCTAAGGATATACCTTATTTTCGTGATATTCCTTGTAATAAAGATATTTATAGAGCTTACTGGATTGCTAAAAATTATAAAATAGTAAAGAAAGATACAGACTTTTTAGGAGTTGTACTTCTTAAATGGATTAATGAAGGAATTGTTAGAGTAGAAAAGAAAAAGAAGAAAGGAATATTTAAAAAAGAAGAGTCTTCACTTGTTTTAGATAAGACTAAAACTATTACTTTTCAATTAGAGCAATCACTATTTAATATGATTGATGAAGCAAGTATTGATGGAGTTTTAGAGGCTAAAGAGTTCAAGACTTGGGCTAGTAATAATTATACGGAAATATATGATTGGTTTAAAAGAGTCCTTGATTATCAAACTATAAAATTATATGAGGAAGGAAAGCTTACGAAAATTTCAAATAGTAAATACGAAGTAACTAGTGGTTTATTAGAGGAAGCTAAACAGTTGGCAGGACTTAAGAAGTTTTTAAAAGAATTTTCACGCATCCATGAACGTAGTAGTAATGAAGTTCATTTATGGAAAGAGTATTTAATGTATGCTCAAATGTTTGGTATTGCCGAAGAAGTTGCTAAAGAATTAAGAGAAATTTATCCTGATGTTATACCGGAAGATTATATTGATGATTATTTCTTTATTACTTATGTGTCGTTTGCAGGTATTAATAGTGCTAGTACTGCTAAAACAAGAGCTGAATCTTATAACTCTGGAGGAGGCGGCTTTTCCTCAGGAGGCGGAGGTTTTGGTTCCTTTGGTGGTGGCTTCGGCGGTGGCGGAGGTCGTTAGAGGATAAAAATAAAAAATATAGTCTTATATTATAGGGCTATATTTTTAGTTATATAAATTATATTTTACATCTAGTAGAGTATTTTTAATTAAAATATTTGACAAATATAGGCTTTTATGGTATAATTTAGACACTTATTAAAGATTACCAAAATATTAAGGGGGTTAGGTAATATGGAAAATAAGAGACTAAATTATCATTTTGAATATATTGATGAGAATGAGTTCAGAAAGAAAGAAAGATCTGTAAGAAAATATAATATGCTAGCTTATAAAAAGCTTACTTTTGAATATTATCCAAAGATAAGAGAAGGGGAGTTTATAGGTAAACTTGTTTCTAATTCATTAGATAATAATACTAAGGAATATGAGCTTACACTTCCTACAGATAGTTTATTTGCTAAAGTTCATGGAGAATTAACTCTTCATTATACTGTTTATAATGATTCTAAAGTAGTACTTCTTACTAATATTACTCCTGATTCTATTTTAGAAGAAGGACATCGTAGTGAACTTGGAACTTATAAGGGTGTTATGATTTCTAAGACTAATGCAGAAAAAGATATGTTTAAAGTTAACTTATTAAATGCTATAAAAAAAGAATAATTATTTGTGATAACTAGAAACTATTATAATACTATGTTTTTAGTTATTTTTTTCGAAATTATTAATAAAATATATTAAGTTTAAATTATATAAATGGAGGATAAGATGATAAAATTCGCATTATTAAACAATGATCAAGTGTTTGGATATGATAAATCCGCAATATTTAAAAAGTATGGAACAAGAGCTGCAGCAACTGATTTTGCTATTTTAGAAGGTGCTATAGTTTCTTCCTCAAGATATGTTCAAGATATAGATATCGTAAAATTAATAAGTGGAAGGTGGTATGTTAAGGATAGAGAAACTTCTTTTCCTCTTCCAGTTTTAACAGGAGGCTTTCCTGAAGAAGTCAATACTAAATGGCACCAAGTTGGATTTCGTCCCGTTACATCTTATAGTGAAATTAAAGATTATGCTATTGATAATGGAGAAAATATTTTTGGAGTTAAAGAAGTACTATTTGGCGAATATCCTAGCAGTATTGAAACTTATGATGTCGAAGAATTATTGGAAAAAGACTATCAAAATAATTTATTAGCAACAAAAGATTCTGGGTTTACTATTAATCAGGCAATAATAAAAGATGAGGAAGAAATATTTAGTCCTTTAAAACTTTCAAGAATCTCACACAACAATGATGAATATATAAGAATGACAGGTAATTATAATAATGCTGGTTCCTCCTTATCAGATAAAAGAGTAATCCACTCGAAAAAAAATTACTGGACTTTAATAGAGCCTATCATCTGGTTAGTAGACGAAAAAAAAGATATAGCAATTACTAAAGATATTTTATTTAATTCAATTCCTTATGAGCAAAATATTTCTTTTGAAGATACGACAATTTATAAATTTTTAAATGATAATTTCGCTAAAGAAATAAATTATCAAGAAGTATTTGAAAAAATAAAAAGTTATAAGCCTAGGCAAAAAACTCGTTTTAGATAAAAATACTGTTATTATTATTTGAGTTTCAATTTGTGCCGGAAGTTTTTTATTTATGTGGTCCAAAGCAGTAGGTTTTATCTTATCAAAAAAAGTCTAATAGCTTCGCTTTCTGATAAAAACGATAATAATAGTTTGGTACATAGCTAATTATTTTATACAAAAAAGAGCTAAGCTCTTAAAATTTTCTGTATAGTCCGACAACTTTTCCTAAGACTGTTACATTGTTTAAAATGATTGGTTCATAGGTATTATTTTCAGGTTGAAGTCTAATGTGATCTTTTTCTTTGTAAAAGGTTTTGACAGTTACTTCATTTTCATCAGTCATGGCTACTATTATGTCACCGTTTTTAGCGATAGGAGTCTTTTCAACTAAAACTATATCGTGATCATGAATTCCAGCCTCAATCATACTGTCACCACTTACATTTAGAGAAAAAGTTTCTTTTTTGGGATTTAAGAGACTAGCGGGAACATCAAAATATTCATCAGGATTTTCAATAGCTTCGATGGGACTTCCAGCAGTTACTTTTCCTAAAAGAGGGATTGAAACAACAGATTCTTTTTGATTGGCATATTCATTAGGTACTAGAAGTTCAATAGTACGATTTTTATCTTTAGCTTTTTTTATATAGCCTTTATTTTCTAGATGGTCTAAATGAACATGAATAGTGGCAGTACTATTTAGATTGGTCAGTTTACATAATTCTCTTACTGTGGGAGGATATCCCTTATCGGCAAGGTACTTTTTTAATTCTTGTAAAACTTTAGCTTGTTTGACAGTTAGTTTTTCCATATACATTACCTCCAATTTTAAGATATCATAGTTTTAGTATAATGTCAAACAAATGTTTTTGTTTTTCTTAGTTTACAAAATAAGCAATTTGTATTAAAATATTTATGAGTAGTAAGTTTAAAGTTTATTTTTAGGAGGATGAGCTTATGAATATGGAAAAAATGGTAAATTATTGTAAAAATTATGGTTTTATATTTCAAGGAAGTGAAATATACGGAGGACTTTCTAATACTTTTGACTATGGTCCTTTAGGAGTAGAACTTAAAAATAATTTAAAAAATGCTTGGCTTAAAAGATTTATTCAAGAAGATATAAATTGTGTTAAGCTTGACAGTGCTATTTTAATGAATCCTAAAGTATGGGAAGCAAGTGGTCATTTAAAAACATTTAGTGATCCATTAATTGATTGTAAAGAATGTAATTCAAGATATCGTGCAGATAATAATGTTAGTGATGTAGAGAAAATGACTAGTGATGATATGATTAATTATATAAAAGATAATCATATTAAATGTCCTAAATGTGGTAAATGTAATTTTACTGATATAAGACAATTTAATTTAATGTTTAAAACATTCCAAGGAGTAACTGAAGATTTAAAAGACACAATTTATTTAAGACCAGAAACAGCACAAGGAATATTT
>URXR01000040.1 GCA_900551925.1 uncultured Mycoplasmatota bacterium
GAGCTTCTTGGTTTAACTCTATGAAAGGTGCTACTGTAGTTTCATCTCTTTTTCCATATATTCCATTTTCATTATCATAGGCTCCTATTTTTAACATTCCTTGAAATGCCCAATATTTAGCCCACCATGGATAAAACTTAGCATCTTCACTTGTTAAATAATCTATCCAGTTATCAAGAGATTTCTTTTGGTCTTCTATTATAACTCGTTTGTGTTCTTCTTTTTCTTCTTTTGTTAAATGATGTCCTGTTAAATCAAATTGATTTTTATCTAAGAATTCTAAATATTTTTCTGGTACTTCTTTCATGACATATTTATCATAATAAGCTTTCTTTAATAAATCTAACTTGCCTCTTTCGATAGCCTTTTGATGAACTCTTTCTTCTCTTTCTAAATATTTTCTTATTTTCTCGTTTTTCTTATCACTTTTCAAAGAAGCATGTTCCACTTCTTTTCTTAAGTGCATATCCGTATATAATTTGGCTAAAAACTTTTCTCCTTCATAGTTATATTTTTCCATGGTACATACTCCTTACTTTAATATAATTATAGATTTATTTAGAATTATTTTCAAGAAAGCTAGCTCTTTTTACAACATCTTTACCATATTTAGTGTTTATTTGGTCCATAATTTTGTCTATTTTTTCATTATTTTCAGGATTTTTTTCAAATAGTGATGTTTGATATATTTTATTATTTTGTAAATCATCTAAACGAATTCCTATTAGTCTTACTGGTTCATTATGATAAAATTCCTCTAGGATTTCTTTGGAATATTTATATATTTCATCATAGGTGTTGATAGGATTTTTTAATTTTTTTTGATGAGAATATCTTTTAAAATTATTATCTTTTAGAATTACACATACTACTTTAGCATACTTATTTTCTTTTCTTATTCTTTTTGAGACTTGTTCTGAGAGTCTTGATAGAACTTTATTTATTTCTTTTTTAGTAGTTAAATCTTTACTTAGAGTTATTTCATTACTTATTCCTTTTGGCGCTGATAGTTCTGGAGTTACTTCACTATAATCTATACCATTGGCTATTTCTATTAAGTATTTGGATTGGTTTTTAAAGATTTTTCTTAAATTATATTCTTTGGCTTTAGCTAAGTCTTTTATAGTTTTTATGCCAATATTTTCTAATTTTTGAGCAGTTTGTTTTCCTACTGTGAATAGTTCTTTTATTGGTAAGGGGTACATTTTTTGCTCTATTTCATTTTGATAAAGGGTATGTACTTTATCTGGTTTACAGAAGTCTGAGGCCATTTTGGCACATAATTTATTATTAGCAATCCCTATATTTACGGTAAAACCTAAAGTTTCTTTTATTTCATCTTTTAGTTTATAAGCAAAGTCTTTTTCATTCCCATAGAGGTTTCTTACTTTAGTATAGTCTAAATAGCATTCATCTATTGAGGCTACTTCAATATCAGGGGTATATTTTGATAGAAGTGTAAATAGTTCTTTACTTCTTTTTTTATACATTTGGTGATTAGGGGGAAATATTTTTAAATTAGGACATTTTCTTTTAGCTTGATAAATTGTTTCGGCGGTTACTACACCTTTCTTTTTAGCAGGAGTTGATTTTGCTAAAACTATACCCGCACGTCTTGTTTCATCTCCTCCGATTATTGCTTCAATATTTCTAATATCTTCTTTATGTCCTTTTTCTAGTAAATCTAAGGCAGTCCACGATAAAAAGGCATTATTAACATCTATGTGCATAATTATTCTTTCCATAGTGCTCACCTACTTATATTTATATTATACAATTTAACAAACATTTGTTCAAGTTCTTTGGATATAAAAAAGAAAAGAATTGAGTTTATATTTCCATTAAATCCTTTTCTTTTTCTTTTGTTAAATCTTCTACTTTTTTATTATATTCATTTACTATTTCTTGAAGTTCTTCGATTAAATTTCTTTCTTCATCTTCTGGTAAGTCATCTTTTTTTATAATATCAATAATATCTTTTCTAATATTTCTGATAGAAATGCGTCCTTCTTCGGCATATTCTTTAACTTGTTTTACTAATTCTTTTCGTCTTTCTTCAGTTAAAGGTGGTATAGTTATAAAGATTGATTCTCCATTGTTATTTGGGGTTACGCCTAGATTTGCTTCATAAATAGCTTTTTCTATTGTCCCAAGTAGGTGTTTATCAAATGGTTTGATACTTATTTGTCTTGCTTCTGGAACATAAATTGTGGCAAGAGCTTTTAGTTGAGTTTTTGTTCCATAGTAATCTAAAAAAACATCATCTAACATACTTGGATTGGCTCTTCCTGCTCTTACTCCCATGAAGCGTTCTTCTAGTGATGTTATAGCTTTATCCATTTTTTCTTTAGCTAGTTTCAAATAATCATTGTTCATTTATATCTCTCCTTTAGTTAATTATACTATAATTTATAGTTTATTTAAATAATTTTATCTTAATTTTTTCTTTTTATTATTTAAGATCTCCAAGGCTTTTTCAACATGTTCTTCTTTAAGTCCTCCATCATAGTAATTAGTTTGCACTAAATGTTTATCTAAATCAAATTTATCAAAGTTATGAAGATTATCATCTAGTATGACAAAAGATTCGGGGTTATGATCTAAAACCCATTTATTGATTTCTTCTCCTCTTTTGGAATCAATATTAACTATTGGTAAATCCATATATTTATGATTTATTTTTCTAATTCTTTTTATCTCTGGAGTTATATCATAGATTCCAAGACCATTTTTATTTAACAAATTTTCTAATACTGGAAAATTTCGGGTTTTGTTTTTCCATGATGAACTTAATACTATTTTGGCATTTGTTTGCTCTACTATTTTTTTTAACAATTTTATTTTCTCTTCAGATAAATCAAATTCTACTCCATTTAAATAATCTTCACTAGTTAATACTCCATCAACATCTAAAAATATTACTTTCATTTTATTACCTTCTTTTATTTATTATTTAGTATTTTTATTGCTTTTTTAATATGTTTTTTTAATAGTCCTCCTTTTTTATAAGAGGTTTTTATAAGTTTTTTGTTATATCCAAAGAATTTCCAATCGAAATCTCTATCATCAATTATTAAAAATGCCTCTATTTCATGATTTTTTAAGTAATTATAAATTTCTCCGCTTCTTCTGGTATAAGGATTATATTTTGATTTTACTTTTTTATATTTTTTATTTTTTAATTCTTGCGTTGTTAATAGTTCTGGTTTTATTCCTGGTACTCTATCATATATTTCTAAATCATTTCTTTTTAAAACATTTTCTAAAACTTCATAACGATTTTTATTAGGAGTTACTTTTTTATAAGAATTTTTCCAGGTTGAACTTAATACTATTTTGGCCTCTGTTTGATCGATGATTTGTTTTAGAATTTTTACTTTGTCTTCATCAATATGAAGGGTTTCTTTATTTGAATATTTACTGTGAATTAAAACTCCATATACATCTAGAAATATTACTTTCATTATTATCACCAATTATATTATACATGTTTTTGGGCAAAGAAAAAAGTTATCTTTTTGATAACTTATCCATTTATTTGATTTTGAACTTCTTCAGCGAAGTTTTCATTTCTTTTTTCCATTCCTTCGCCTACTTCATATCTAATCATAGAAATAAGTTTTCCTCCATTATTAGATACATATTTTCCTACACTTTCTTTATGTTCAGCTTTGATATAAATTTGATTTTCTAAACATACTTCTTCATAGAATTTGTTTACTTTACCTTTTAGAATTTGTTCAATTCTATCTTGTGGTTTTCCTTCATTTAGAAGTTGCTCAGTCATAATTTCTTTTTCTTTAGCTAGAACATCTTCAGGTACTTCGTTTTGATTTAAATATTGAGGACGCATTGCTGCAGCATGCATAGCAACATTTCTGGCTACATCTTTATCAGCATTTTCTACTACTACTAAACTAGTAATTTTTCCTCCCATATGAGAATAAATTCCAAATGTTTGATTATCCTCTTTTTTAACAATTTCAAATCTTCTGAAACTTATTTTTTCTCCTATTTTAGCAGTTAAATTAACAATAGCTTCTTTTATTGTTTCGTTAGAAGATTCTAGTGTTAATTCTAATGCTTCTTCCATAGTTTTAACATCTTTATCAATAAGAGTTTTTACTAAATTATGAACAAAGTTTTTAAATTCTTCGTTTTTAGCTACGAAATCAGTTTCAGAATTTACTTCTACTATTACGGCAGAATTATCAATAGCTGCTGCTTCAGTTAAGCCTTCTGCTGCAATTCTTTCAGCTTTTTTAGCAGCTTTAGATATTCCTTTTTCTCTAAGCCAAGTAATGGCATCATCCATATTTCCATTTGTTTCTTGTAGGGCTTTTTTACAATCCATCATCCCTGCACCAGTTTTTTCTCTTAAACTTTTTACATCTTGAGCAGTAAACATTTAATGACCTCCTTAAATTATTTTAACATAGCGATTAAATCAGCTTTTTTAAGAGTGCTGTAACCTTTTAAACCTTTTTCTTTAGCTATAGCTTTTAATTCTGCTAAAGTTTTGCTTTCTAAGTCGTCAGCTTGGTTTGCTTCTTTAGTTTCTTTTTTAGGTTCTTCTTTTGCTGGTTTCTTTGGTGCTTGTTCTTTTTTTTCTTCTTTTACTTCTTTAACTTCTTCTTTTTTAGGAGTTTTTGTTTCATCTGGTTTTACTTTAGTTTTGTCTTCTTGTTTTGATTCTTTAGCTTGTTCTTTAGCTTCTTTTTTAGCTTGTTTTTTCATATCTTCTGGTGAAATGCAATCCATCATTTCATTACCATTTACTTCAGCGATAGCATTAGTTAAAGCTCCGATTACTAATTTTACAGCTCTTACTGCATCATCATTAGCTGGAATTACATAATCTACCATATCAGGATCGCAATTAGTATCGACAATACCAAATACTGGTATTTTTAACTTTCTAGCTTCTTTGATAGCTGTTTCTTCTGAACGTGGATCAACAATAATTAAGGCATTAGGTAATTTTTTCATGTTTCTTATTCCACGTAAGTTTTTATTTAATTTGTCATATTCTTTTCTAATTTTAATAACTTCTTTTTTAGGAAGTGCTTCGAAAACTCCATCATTTTCCATTTTTTCAATTTCATCAAGTCTTTTAATACGATTTTTAATAGTTCTAAAGTTTGTTAAAGTTCCTCCTAACCATCTTTCGTTAACAAAGAACATGTTAGTACGATTAGCGCTTTCTTCCATAGCTTCTTGGGCTTGTTTTTTAGTTCCAACATAAAGCACTGTTCCACCATTAGCTGCTATTTTTTTAAGAGCTTCATAAGCTTCTTCTATTTGTTTTACTGTTTTTTGTAAGTCGATAATATAAATATCATCTCTTGATGTATAAATGTATTCTTTCATTTTAGGATTCCATCTTCTTTTTTGATGTCCGAAGTGAACTCCTGCTTCTAATAAATAACTCATTGACACTACTGTCATAAATATTTCCTCCTTCGTTTTTTCTTCTACTAAATTCAAAATAATATCACCTATTGGCACTAGATATTAAAATTCTTTAGTATGTTTATTTTAAAGCTTCAATTAATTCAGCTTTTTTCATTGAAGTGTAACCTTCAATATTTTTTTCTTTAGCTAGTTTTTTTAATTCTGCTACTGTAAGTTTTGATAAATCTGTTTGTTCAGTTTCTTTTGCTGCAGGTTTTGTTTCTTTTTTAGTTTCTTCTTTTTTATTTTCTTTTGGTGCAGCAACTTTTTTTGGTTCTACTTTTTCACCTTTAGCAAGTTTTACAAGATTAGCAAATGCTTCTTTATCATGAATAGCTAGTTCTGATAGCATTTTTCTATTGATTTCAATTCCAGCTTTATTTAAACCATCAATAAATCTTGAGTAACTGATGCCATTTACACGACATTCAGCATTTATTCTGGTAATCCATAATTTTCTGAAATCTCTCTTTCTTTGTTTACGATCACGATAAGCATATCTTTCAGAATGCATTACTTGTTCGTGAGCAGTTTTATATAATCTATGCTTACTTCCAAAATAACCTTCAGCTTTTTTTAGTACTTTTTTACGTCTTGCACGAGTGGCAACACTATTTTTTACTCTTACCATGTTTTTCTACTCCTTCCTTTAAATAACATCTTTAAATCTTTTGTAATCTGATTTACTTAGTGCTGATTTAGCACCAGCTTTTTTTGATTGAGCTGGAGATTTTTTACCAGTCATGTGATTATTTCCAGCATTTAATTTAGTGATTGATCCACTTTGTCTTTGATTTAAAATCTTCTTAGTACCTTTATGGGTTTTTCTTTTTACTTTCTTTACTTTTCCCATGTTAATTCCTCCCTATTTGTTTTCTTTTATTGGTGCTAGTAACATTGTCATGTTCCTGCCATCTAATTTGGCTTTTTGTTCAATTGTTGCAATATCCTTACAAGAGTCAGCAAATCTATTCATAACTTCTTCTCCACGGCTTGTATGTAGCATTTGTCTTCCTTTAAATCTAATACTTAATTTTATCTTGTGTCCTTTAACTAAATATTTTGAAGCATTTTTTAATTTAGTATTAAAATCTCCGATATCTATATCGGGTGAAAGACGATATTCTTTTAACTCAGCATTATTAGCTTGTTGTTTCTTTTTATTTTCTTTAGCTTTTTTAGCTTTTTCATATTTGAACTTGTTGTAGTCCATTATTTTACATACTGCGGGATTAGAATTGACATTCATCAAAACAAGATCAAGACCAGCATAATTTGCAATAGTTTGCGCGTCTTTGATTGTTTTTATTCCCATTTGCTCTCCATTTGGTCCAATTACTAGAACATGTGATACTTTTATTTGTTCATTACATAACAAATCGTTACTTTTATTAGCTATACTAAACACCTCCACAAAATATAAAAAGAGTACGAAATGTACTCTAATCCACCATAACAAAAACATATTTATTTTTAATTGGCTTTTTACCTATAGTCTTATTTAACTATCAGGTGGATTTTAGACATCTCTTTCCTTTTTTACATGTTAAATTATACATAAAGTATATGTTTTTGTCAAGGTTTTATTACGTTTTATTGTGTTTTTATCACTCTTTTAGGATGTTAATTCGGAATTATCCTCTGTTTGATTATTTTCTTCATTATTATTTGGATTTTGATTAGTTGGTTGATTATCTTCGGTTGGATCAGATTCTTCGGTGTCATCGCTACTGGTATTTCTAGCTACTTCTAAAGTTACTTTATCATCTTCTTTTATTATTTCTCCAGCTTTAGGACTTTGAGAAATAACTACATTATTTTCATAATCAGTAGTATCAGTATAAGTTATTTCATATTCAACATCATTACTTTCTAAAGTGCTAATGGCTATACTTATGTCTTGTCCTTCAAAATCCTCTAAGGTATAGGTTTTTTCGTATACTCCCACAGTGACTTTAACTGTGGTATTTTCACGAACTTTTTTACCTGGTTTTTTATTTTGATCTATAACAATACCATCTTGCTCTGGATTATCTACTACTTCTTCAACTTTTGAGATTTTTAAATCTTTTTGGACTAAAGTAATAGCAGCTTCTTCATAAGTCATATTTATTAAATCTGGTACTTCTATTTGAAGAGATTTGTAATAATAATATCCTCCGATTAGTAAACCTCCGATCAAAGTAAAGACTAGTAAGAATAAAATAAACATTAGAAGTTTTTGACCAAAAGTCATGCCTTTTTCGGATTTTGGATTACGACTTTTTGAGGGTTTCTCTTTTTTTACTTTGGTTTTGTTTTTGTGTTTAGTTTTATTGTTATTTTTATGTTTAGTTTTATTTTTCTTTTTATCTTTTTTGCTATCTTTGTCATTTTTATCATTTTCAGACTTTTTGTCTTCATCAGTTAAGTCATTTTCTTTAAGAAGAAAGCCACAATGTTTACAAAAGATAGCATCTTCCTCATTTAATGCTCCACATTTAGGGCAATACATTTTACCACCTTCTTTTTCTATTAAATATTATATAATATTTTAGATTTTTAGCAAAATACTTGTTATTAATTTTCATAATTTACTAACAAAAAGTACACTTATTTTTCATATTTATAAAAAAAGAAGAGCACCTATTTAACAAGGTACCCTTATTTATATGGAAAATGAACTAATCATCTTCCATTTATATTGTGGATAAGTTTTTTATTTTTATTCATTTTTTTATTTTTTTATTAACTATGACTTTTTTCGTATAACTCTCTTACTTCTTTAGGCATATCTTCAGGTTTCATATTTTTTATTTGCTCTTCAGATCCTGTTTTTATGGCCTCTTCATAATACCAACATTTAAAATTAACCATATCTAAAGATTGTTCTAGGTCTTTTATTTCTTTTTGTAATACTTTTTTTTGTTTTAAAAACATATCTTGTCTTATTTTTAAAGTTTCATTACCAAGTAAGCACCACTTCATAAACTCTTTTATATCTTTTATTTGCATACCTGCTTTTTTTTAACATTCAATTACTCTTAATGATTCTAAAGATTGTTTGGTGAATTTTCTAATTCCAGAATCATTTTTTTCAAGTCCTAGTAATAATCCTTCTTTATCATAATATCTTAATGTTGATATTGGAATATCAAACATCTTGGAAACTTCTCCTATTGTGTACATCTTATACCTCCATATTTTTAAAAACACACTTGACCTAAAGTTAGGTTTAGTTGTTAAAACGATATTAACATATTAAAAAATAAGTGTCAAATTACTCATTAGCATAATATATGGTAGCGCAAGTTATTTTAAAATGAAATTTATAATATTAAAAGGACCCTGATATGTCCTTTTTTATTGTTAAAATAGATTTTTTAAATGGTGCCGAATACTTGAATTGAACAAGTCTCTGATGCTTACCATGCATCTGTTTTACCACTAAACTAATCCGGCATATTTATGATTTTTATTAAAATATATTAAACTGACATATTTAATATACATGATTTTGGTATTATTTTCAACTGTTTTATTAAATTTAGTGGAATGGTTCTAATTTTTAAATAGAAGATAAAAATACAAATAAGAGTATTTCTTATTCTATTTTAGTGCTAATTCTCTTACTTTTAACCGTTATTAACAAGATTAAAAAATAGAGTCTCATCCTGCGATAATTTAGGAGGCTCTATTTTATTGACTGCTTTGTTTTTAATCTGCTTTATTTTGATTATTTAATAAACTTAATAACTTTAAAACGATAAATATATATAATATTATAAAAAGCAAAAATACTAAATATAAATGAATTAATTCATATCTAACCAAAATCATAGTTGCAAGTAAACTTAGTATAAACACCACCAATCTTCTCGTAAACTGAAAATATAATATTGCTTTTTCTTTATCTTCTTTCTTAGTATTTTTAAGAAGTATATCACTTAATAGATTTTCTGTTGGATCTCTTAATGCCAATAAAATAATAAAACCAACTGCCATTATAATAGAACTATACATAGGTGGAAAAAATATTTTCCCAACAACAAATAATAAAACTGAAACTAATAATCCATAATAAATTATATATAATGTTTTATTTTTAAATTTATCATATATTTTTCCAAATACTATATTTAATGTTAACCTTGATACTCGAGATAAAAACAAAATAATTGACATTGCTAAAACTACGTTATTTGGTTCTAAAAAATCTTCTAATTCATATTGTATAAATAATTTATCATTTGTTTGACAAACAGCAAGAGTTCCATATATCAAGCCATAAACAAGTATAGTTATAATCATAATTTTATTAAAATTAAATTTATTTTTTTTCTTTGATTTTAATTCTCTATTTTCAAAATTAACCTCATATATATAATGTGATAATATAAAGTTATTGAAACAAATCAATATACATATAAACATTGGCAAATATGGACTAATATTAAACAAAAATCCCGCGATTAAAGTTGCAATCATTGTTACAATTGAATATATTGTAGTTGCCTTAGTTTTAATTTTTATAAAATCATTTTCTCTATTTTGATATATTAAATTATTATTTAAAACCACTTGATCAACGCACTTAAAAACGAAACCAACTTCATACAAAATTTCCGCTAAAACAAAAAAGATTAAATCAGTAGAAAAAGCAAATAATATTGCAGAAATTAATAATAATAAAGTTCCTAGTCTTATTGAATATAAGTTTCCTATTTTATTTATTATCTTATGTGATAATAAATAAAATACCAGTGCTACTAAAACACCTATTGTTGTTATAAAATTAATTTCTGAAGAAGTTAATCCCTTAACGTTTGTTAAAAACAATATATTAATGGCAATGAAAAAAATCAAGTCTGATGAAAGTCCATAAAAAATTGGATAAATTTTATTACTAAGTTTGATGCGTTTATCTTTTAAATTATCCATATAATATACCTTCTTTACTATTAATTACTTTTCGTAATAAATTTTTTCTATCTATATTTTATCTAAGCATTTATAAAATTAAAAATAATTATTTTCATACTACCATCTTATTTTTCTAGAATTTATACACTAACCGAAATTAACTATTATCTTCATTAGGGCAAGTTATAGTTATTATATCATAATTCATTTAGAATTTACAATCATACTAACTTTTAGATAGTGTAAAATTATTTGGGGAAGATAAAAAAAGAAAGACCAATGTTATAATAA
>URXR01000041.1 GCA_900551925.1 uncultured Mycoplasmatota bacterium
TATTCACACCAGCATAGCTGGTGGTTTTAAATGCAAAACTGATGTTTTGCATAATTAAAAACTTGAGGAAAACCTCAAGCTAAGTTATTAATTAAATTATAGATTTAAGCATATACTTCATCAAATAAACTAGTCATTCTTTTAATCATTTTTACTGTTTCATCTTTATATTCATTATACATAGCAGTATAATTTTTATTTTGATTTTCATTCTTTAAACTTCCATCTCTATTACAATGTACTATTATATTTTTATCATTTGAATAAGTAACAGCAACTTTTTCTCCATCATAATCAACCATAATAGTAGTATCCTCTAAAACCCTATTAGCACTTATTCCTTCCTTTAAAGCCTCAGGAAATTTAGCATAAACATAATAAGTAACATCATCTTCAATAATTTCTGAATATCCTATTCCATCTTTTTTAGAAAATCCTAATAAATTCAAATTGGAAATAATCTCTTGATATCTAGCTCTATCCTCTTTATATTCTTTTTTCTCCCAATAACTATTAAGTAATAATATTACTACTCCTAAAACTAAACAAGTTAAAAGCACTGTAATAATTATTTTTAATTTCTTATTATCTTTTACCTTTCTATCAATATCTTTAACCATCTTTGTATTTTCTTTTAATAAAATGTCTAACGAAATATTAAATTTTTCACTTATTCTAATAAGTGTTTCGATGTCTGGGTAACTTTTAGAATTTTCCCAAGCAGATACTGTTTGTCTAGAAACATTAAATAGCTCAGCAAATTCCTCTTGTGACATTTTATTCTCCTTTCTAATTTCCGTTAATTTCTTCCCAAGCATCCTAATACCTCCTTTCTAAGATCATTTTATCTAAAAGAAAAAATACTTTCTATCAAAATAACTTTACATTTTACCTTTTTCTAGCAAAAATTATTGGCATTACTAAAAAATTATTTATTTTTATTTCTTTAAAGATATATTATAACTATTATCAATAAGTTTAAATATTTCCTCTAACTCTAAACTTCCATCTAACTTTATCGTAATCCAGCTCTTTTTATTCATATGATAACCTGGAAATATTTTGTTATAGTCAATAAGTTCTTCTATTTTATCTTTTTGATATCTTAAATCAATAATTTCTATCTTTTTGTCTGATGAGATTTCTAACTTTCTTTCTGAAATTACTAAAATAGCACCATACCATTTATTATTTATTTTGTTTCTCAAAATTGCATTTTCTGGAAATTTTTCCCATAAATACTCTAAATCATCATTATATTTTTCTTTTACATACTTAATTACTTCTTTAGCTTGCTTGCTCTTAAATATATTTAAACTTGTACATTTTTCTATTATATTTTGTAACTCTTGAAGATATGCTGTTCTAACTTTCCCAACAAATTCTCCCTTACTATCTTTAATATCTACTAAAATATATTCATCTTTACTTATTAAATCAAATAAACAAGAACTCATCTTATTATTTTCCACTACAACCTTCATTTCAAACTGGTAATCATCAAGTTTCTTCTTATATAAATAGACATTATCATCTTTAGTAAAACCATACTCTAATAATTTATCATATTTTATAGTTCTATTTCTTAATTCATTATCTAAAATCCTCATAACATCATCCTTTAAAAAAATTAAATGATTTATCATAATTATAACACACTCTTAATAACAAAATAAAAAAAACTCTAATTAGCAATATAGTGAAAAATATCAAAAAAAGACTTTTAGTTTTCCATTATTTAGAAAATTCAAATAAATTTTAAATTTTTATAAAAAATAACTAAAATGTAACTGCCAAATAAATTGTAATTTACATGTGAAATATTGAATTGTTTCTCAATTCAAGTAAATGATTAATTTGCCACTTTCTTTCATTTTCCATGAGTTCTATTACATTTTTCTTGTCTTTATTAAAATATTGAATAGCAGAAATAACATACATTGCTGTTCCTTCTGCATGTGTAGGAACATGACAAGTTGCTAAACAATGACTCGTTGCTCTAACTATTTGACAACAAACTTTATCTTCCTTTTCTATTTTTCGTGCCAATTCTAATACAGTCCAACAATATTTTCTAGCTTCCCACATCGATATTTTATTATTCATCCAATCTTTTAAAATCTTTATAGCCATTTGAGGAATATTTTCATTAGGATATCTTTCTTCATAAATATACAACACTCTCTTAAGACAATCTATTGCCCATTGTGCTAATACTTTATGATCAGTTTTTGATATTAAATCTTGTATTTCTGAATCATGTTTTGCAAGAGAAAACTTTCTCATATCAATTGCCATTTATTTGCCTCCTATTCATTTACAAATTATTATTTACAATTCTATTTAGATAATTATATCATTTATTTCTAAAGTAAAAAAGTGAAAATACTGATGACACTTCCAAATAAAAAACTAGGTATAATCCCTAGTAAAATAAACAAACTTGGTAGCGACGGAGGGGATTGAACCCCCGACCTTCCGGGTATGAACCGGACGCTCTAGCCAGCTGAGCTACATCGCCATAAAACTTTAGCAAATTAATAATACCATACCTAAAAAAAAGTTTCAAGCACTTTAGAAACTTTTTCTTAAAAATTACTTATCTTTTGATGATAAAAAAGTAACTCGTTCCGCAATTACTTCCGTAACATACTTCTTCTCATCATTTTTTTCATAAACATGAGACTCAATTCTTCCCTTTACTCCTACTATATCTCCTTTCTTACAATACTCTTTAGTATTTACAGCCATAAGCTGCCAAAGAGTACAATCAATAAAATCAGTCTCATATTCACCATTTACATTTTTATAACTCCTTGGTACTGCTAAAGTAACCTTCGATATAGAAGTTCCATTTTTGGTTTCTTTTACTTCAGGATCCTTAACAAGTCTCCCAACTAAAACTACTTGATTTAACATATTCACCTCCTTTAAATAACACTATAAATAATAAAAAAATAATTAGCAAATCGCTTATTTTAGCATTTAAATAGCTCTTAAGACATTAAAAATAAAAATTCCCAATCAGGAATTTTTATACTCTAACTATTAACTAAACTGAACTTTTCTAAAAAGAAGTTTTTTTAAAAAATTACTAAAGTGCAAAATTATAATTTATTAAAAGAAGTAGCAAATACTAATATTTTTTAATATAAAACCTCCCAAATACTTTAAAAATAATATTATTTAGTATCTCCACAACTTTTAATTTGCCTCATCAAATATATGCTTAGAGTTTTTCAGAACTTTAACAAGTTTATCAATCTCTTCCTTTGTATTGTATAAATAAAGTGATATTCTACAAGTATTACTAATACCTAATTCATCTTGTAATAATTTAGCACAATGATTACCTGCTCTAACACAGATATTATAATGATCTAAATAAAGGGCTGTATCTTGAGGCTCCACTCCATTGATATTAAAAAGAATATTGCTAGACTCAGCATTTTTATTTATAACTGTTATATTATCAATTTCTTTCAATCTTAAAAGCAAATAATCCTTAAGTTCTTCTTCATGCTTTCTAATATTTTCAAGTCCCACCCTTTCTAAGAACTTAAAAGCACTTCTAAGTCCTATTACTCCAGCAATATTAGGAGTCCCAGCTTCAAACTTAGAAGGTGGTTTTTGATATTTTACCTTGCCATTACTTTTAAAATAACTATTCATTCCTCCTCCAAATCTAACTGGATCCATTTCTTCTAACAAATCATACCTACCATACATAACCCCAATCCCTGTAGGTCCTAGCATTTTATGTCCTGAAAAAGCTAAGAAATCAATATTACATTCTTTAACATCTATCTTCTTATGACCAATACTTTGAGCGGCATCAACTACAAAATATATATTTTCTTCTTTTAAAAACTTACCAATATTTAAAATATCTCTTACATCTCCAATAGTATTAGTAACATGTGCAAGTGCAACTACCTTAGTTTTTTTCGTAACTGATTTTTTTAAATTATCTAAAGTAAGTTTTAAATTACTATCAAGTGGTATATATTTTACCTTTATTCCTATTTCTTTTTCTAAACGAAGCCAAGGTAAAACTAAGGAAGCATGTTCTGTTTTACTAATTAAAACTTCATCACCCTTTTTTAATACTTTTTTTCCAAATCCAAATGCTATTAAGTTTAAAGAATCCGTAGCACCAGATGTAAAAATTATTTCTTTCGAATTATCAGCATTTAAATAATTTCTTATAAGTTCCCTTGTATCTTCATAAAGCATATCTACTTTAAGACTGTTTTTATAATCACCACGATGAGCATTAGCAGTATAAGTCATATAATACTCATCTATAGCTTTAACCACTTCCTTTGGTTTTAATGTTGTAGCATTATTATCAAAATAAATTAAATCTGTTTTAAGCATTTCAAAATCATCTCTATTCACTTAATCACCTCCACTATCTTATCTTTATTTTTTTATTATTCTATTCACCCAATACTATATCTCCATTAGGGTCTTACTAAACTCTTCATAACTACCCTTCATCTTATTTTATTCTAGTAATTTATTTTCACTTATTTTACTTGCACCAATTTAAAGTTTTTTTTAAATCAAATAAAACTCTTTCTTAAATTAAAATTTTATGATATATATTATATAAGAGGTGATAATATGAAAGATTGTTTATTCTGTAAAATTATAAAAGGAGATATCCCTTCCTACAAAGTTTATGAAGATGAGAAAACCATAGCATTTTTAGATATTAATCCTGATAGTTACGGTCATACTTTAGTAGTGCCCAAAACTCATTTCAAAAACTATGAAGATATCGATTTAGAAACTATTAAAAGTGTCAATGAAACTGGAAAAATAGTTTATAAAAAATTAAGAGAAAACTTAAAACCAGATGGTATAAAACTAGTTCAAAATAATGGTATAATCCAAGATGTTCCTCATTATCATTTACATATAATACCAGTTTATAAAAGTGATAAAGAAAATAAAAAAGATTTTGAGAATATAATCAAAAAAATAACTAAATAAAAACTTAAGCACTATCTAAAAAGTGCTTTTTTTTATTTTAAAAATTATATTTAAAACTTTACTTACCATACTATTAATGGTGATATTATGATATTTAAACTAGGCTATATCGATGGTCCGATTTCTCTTCCAAACAACACCTTTCGCACTATAACCTATAAAATATATAAATCTCTATCTAAAAAAGAAAAAAATAAAAGATTAACTGAGATTATAAATAACAACTTAGATAATCTTTTAAAAATATTAGAATTTAACAAACAAGAACAAATTAATTTTTATCGCATCTCTCAAGCGATAATACCTTTAGCAACTTTAAACGAAATAGATTTTGATTATATAACACCCTATCTAGAAAAATGGCAAAAAATTGGTAAATTTATTAAAGACAATAATATGCGCATCGACATCCATCCTAATCAATATTGCATTTTAAATAGCCCAGATAAAACCGTAATAAAAAATAGCATAAACTCTCTAAAATATATCTATTCTCTTTTCCAAGCAATGGATATAAATGGCAAAGCCATATTACATATCGGAGGTAAATATGATAGTAAAGAAGAATCCCTAACTAGATTTAAAAATAACTTTCAAAATTTACCAAATCATCTTAAAAATATAATTATTTTAGAAAATGATGATAAAATCTATACTTTAATAGACACCTTGACTATCTGTGAAGAACTTAATATTCCCATGGTCCTTGATTATCATCACTATCTTTGCAATAATAATAAAGAAAATCTAAAAGATTATATCCCTAGAATTATTAATACTTGGAAAAATACCAATTTAAACCCCAAAATACATTTTTCCTCTCCTAAAAGTAAAAAAGAATTTCGAAGTCATAATAGATTTGCAGGTTATAAATCATTTTTAAAACTAATAAACATTCTTAATAATTTCAATCAAGATTTTGATATTATGCTCGAATGCAAAGAAAAAGATAATGCTTTATTTAGATTATCTAAACAATTAAAATATACCAAAAATATAAAATATCTTAATCAAAGCACTTTTAAAATAACAAAAAAGAACTAAATATTACTTATCATTATTTAGTTCTTTTAATTTAGCTTCAATATTTTCTCCATATTCAATAGAGGTATCATAATAAAAACTTATCTGTGGCATTTTTCTTATCTCAATTTTCTTAGAAAGTTCAAGTTCAATAAAGTTACTAGCTCTATTTAAAGCCTTTTCTATGTCTTCTTTCTTACTTCTATCTAAACAAGTAAAATATACTTTAGCATATGATAAATCATTAGAAACATCACAATCAGTAATAGATACTAATTTTATCTCTGGATCTTTTATTTCTTCTAAAATAATATTACTTATTTCTTTAGTAAAAAGACTACCTACTTTTTTAGATTTTAAAGTTTTCATCTTTTTATTTCCTCCATAGTATAAGTTTCAATGATATCTTTTTCTTTAATATCATTAAAGTTTTCAATAGTAATACCACATTCAATACCTTTTTTAACTTCATTAGCCTTATCCTTACCACGTTGAAGTGAAGCAATATTTCCATCATAAATAACTATACCATCACGAATAACTCTAGCTTTTTCACCATTTTTTATAACTCCTTCAGTTACATAACATCCCGCAATAGTACCAACTTTTGAAAATTTAAATAATTGTCTAACTTCAGCTTCTCCTAAAACTTTTTCCTCATATTCAGGATCAAGCATTCCTACAATAGCTTCTTCTATTTCTTCAATTATCTTATATATTACATTATGAAGTCTAATATCTACTCCATATTCTTTAGCAAGTTCCACTGTTTTATTACTTGGTCTTACATTAAATCCTATAACTATAGCATCAGAAGCATTAGCTAAAATAATATCACTTTCCGTAATAGTACCTACACCACTTCTAATTACTTCTACTTTTACATCATGAGAATCAATCTTGGAAAGTGATTGCTTAATTGCTTCTTCACTACCTTTAACATCAGTTTTTAAAACTACACTTATTGTTTTAGTACCTTCTTTTACCTTACTAAATAAATCTTCTAAAGTCATACCAGATCTATTAGTATCAGCTTCTTTAGCCCTTAATTTTCTTTCATCTGAAACTTTACGAGCTTCTTTCTCAGTTTCAAAAGCCATAAAACGATCACCTGCTACTGGAAGATCATTAAGTCCTGTAATTTCAACTGGAGTACTTGGCCCTGCTGTAGCTATATTTTCTCCCTTATCGTTTTTTAATGTTCTAACCTTTCCATAATTAACTCCCACTACTACTGGATCACCTAAACGCAAAGTACCATTTTGAATAAGTAATGTAGCAACAGTACCAATATTTTTATCAAGTCTAGCTTCAATTACTGAACCTGTTGCATATCTATTAGGATTAGCTTTTAATTCTTCCATATCAGCAACTAATAATATATTTTCTAAAAGTTCATCTATCCCCATCTTAGTTCTAGCAGAAATCTTATTAACTAAAGTATCTCCACCCCACTCTTCAGGAGTAAGTCCATATTCAGAAAGTTCGGTAAGCACTTTTTCAGAATTAGCTTCTGGTAAATCCATCTTATTAATAGCTACAATAATAGGTACCTTCGCTGCTTTGGCATGATCAATTGCTTCAATAGTTTGAGGTTTTACCCCATCAGTTGCCGAAACAATGATGATAACAATATCTGTAACCGAAGCTCCCCTAGCTCTCATTTCAGTAAAAGCTTCATGTCCAGGAGTATCAATAAAAGTAATAAATCTATCTTTAACCTTTACTTGATAAGCCCCAATATGTTGAGTTATACCACCAGCTTCCCCACTTACTACATTAGCCTGACGAATAGCATCTAAAAGTGAAGTTTTTCCATGATCAACATGACCCATTATAGTAACTACTGGAGGTCTTTCTACTAAATCTTCTTCCTTATCAATAATTTCATATTCTTCAAAATTAGAAATATCTCTAGTTTCTTCTTTCTTTAACTCTTTTCCATAATCCAAAACTAATAATTCTGCCGCTTGAAAATCAAGAGCTTGATTTAAATTAGCCATAGCTCCTAAATCAAATAATTTTTTAATTAAAACAGCAGGATTTTCCCCTAAAAGATCAGCAATATCTTTTACTGTCATTCCCTCTTTATAAACAATTATCTTATCCAAAGAATCCTTATTAGTTTTTAATTTTTCTTTATGCTTATATAAGTTCTTTTTAGCTTTTAGATATTCCTTATTATCATTTTTCTTAGAAACTGGTTGTCTTTTCATTTTCTTAGTTGATTCACTAATAGTAGGATCAATACGCAAATCTTTTTCTAGTTCATCATCATCTACTACTTCTTCTAAAAAAGTCTCATCTTCTAACTTCTCATTATCAGAAACCAAAGCATTATCTAAAAGAATAATATCTTCTTCTGTTAACATATCATCTTCCTTTTTAGCTTTTATTTCTAACTTTTCACAAAGTTTTATGATATCCTCTAATGTTTTATCAACATCAACAGCATATTCTTTTAAACTCATCATATCTATCACCACTTTCTTTTTATTTTAATAATTCTAAAAGTTCTTCATATACCTTATCATCAATTTGTATTTCTAAATGCTTTTCTAATATTTTACTTTTTTTAGCTTTTAAAATTACTTCCTCATCTTTCTTTAAATAAGCTCCACGTCCATTAAGCTTACCAGTTAAATCTACTTTTACTTCTCCTTCTGGAGTTCTAACTACTCTAACTAGTTCTTTTTTAGGTAATTTTTCATGAGTAACTGTACAAGTTCTCATTGGTATTTTACGTATTTTCATTATTCACCTATTTTTATATTTATACCCATTTCTTGAGCTTGCTCACTATTTTTAACATCAATCTTATATTTAGTAAGACGAGAAGCAAGTTTAACATTTTGTCCCTTTTTACCTAAAGCTAAAGAAAAATCATCACCATCCGCAATTGCTAAAGCTTCACATTTTTTAGGATCAAGTATATAAACACTCACATTTTTAGCAGGACTAAGAGCATTCTTAATAAACTCTTCCTTATCTTCAGCAAATTTAACAATATCTAATTTTTCTCCTGATAACTCCTTAATAATATTAGCTATTCTAGAACCTTTCTCTCCAATACAACATCCAATTGGATCGATATTAGCATATTCAGAATATACTGCAACTTTACTACGAGAGCCAGCATCTCTAGCAACACCATAAATAACAACTGAACCATCAGCAAGTTCTGGTATTTCAAGTTCAAATAATCTTTTAACAAAATTATAATGACTTCTAGAAAGTAAAATAATAGTACCTTTATTATTACTACTTACTTTTGTAACATATGCTTTTAAATTAGAACCCATTTCTATTTTTTCATTACCAATAAGTTCACTCTTAGGAAGTATTCCATTAGTTCTTCCTAAATCTATATAATAGTTATTCTCATCTTCAAGGGCAACTGTTCCTGAAACTAATTCCCCTTCCTTATCTTTAAATTCTAAATTTAAACTATCTCGTTCAGCTTCACGAATTTTTTGCACTACTACTTGTTTCGCCGTCGAAGCTGCTACTCTACCAAAATTTTCTGGAGTTACTTCTTCATATACTAAATCTCCTAGATTCAAAGTCTTATCTATAGCTCTAGCATCCTTCAAAGAAATTTCTATTTCATTATCTTCAGGCTCTTCCACTACTGTTTTATATGAATCTATTCTTATATCACCAGTATCTCTATTAATACTAACTTTAGCATTAGTACGTGAATTAAAATTCTTTTTATAAGCTGATAAAAGAGCCAGTTCCATAGCTTCAAAAATTATATCTCTATCAATATGTTTTTCCTTTTCTAAAGTATCAACTGCTTTTAAAAATTCTTCACCATTCATTACTTTTCTCCTCCTTTTTCCTTTGATGACACATCAAGAACATAACTTTCTTTAATAAAATCATGCTTATCTAAAATAGGATTTATAATATTAGTAGCCTCTACTATTTTATCTAAGTCTAATATTTCTTCACTATCTAATACTATTCTAAGTTCTCCATTTAAATATTCAATACTATCTATTTTGACATTTATCTCATTCAAAGGTCCTTCCAAAACTTTTTTTATTTTTTCCATCATTACCTCCTTAAAAACGAAACAAAAGTGGGGTTTTCCCACTTCGTTGTAATTAAATTATACCATAAAATATTTAAAAAGCAATATTTTTACTACTATTTTTAAATATTACCCCGTTAAATAATCATGATATCCTCCTAAAACATTTACTACTTTATATCCCTTTTTAGATAACTTATCACAAACTCCTACACTTTCTAATCCTTGCGAACAATATATATAATACTCTTCATCCTTATTTAAATATTTAGCAGGATTTCCAAGTAAAAAAGTTATAGGAATATTTTTACTGCTAGGTATTGAGCCCAATTTATATAAAAAATTCTTCCTAATATCTATTATTTTAACTCTACCAATCATACCTTTAAGTTCACTAGCTCTTATACTCTTATACATATATATTCCTCCTTATATATTGTATGAATATAATTTCCCTTTGGCCAACATATCAATAGTATTTACTTTAAAATAAAAATCCACTAGTTTAACTAGTGGTTTTTCTATGAGGCCTATAAGGC
>URXR01000042.1 GCA_900551925.1 uncultured Mycoplasmatota bacterium
TTATTATAACATTGGTCTTTCTTTTTTTATCTTCCCCAAATAATTTTACACTATCATTAAATCATATTCATTGAACTAATCCATATTTTATGTTATAATAATACCCCATTAGAAAGAAGGGGAATTATGAATAGCAAAAGTTATCAAGAGTTTTCAAAACTTAAAAAAGAAACAAATAGAAAAATTAGATTAAATGGATTAATAAAATTATATAAAGAAAATCCCGATGATAAAAAAATAATGATAACATTAGTTAAAACCCTTGGAGATTTCCAAGAATATAGACCTAAAGCTAAAGAAATAATGAAACTAATAGCTTCACAAAATAATTATTATTCTAATTATTTATATTTAGGAAAAATGGAATCAAAAGATAATAACTTAGATAAAGCCAAAGAAGCCTTTCTAAAAGGATTAGAACTTGATCCTGATAATTTACTATTATTATTTGAGATAGGAAAAATCGAAAAGAGATTACAAAATTATGATGAAGCTCAAAAATATTTTAAAAGAATATTAGATTTTGGCTATGACAAAGGAGCAGTCTTAGAATTAGGAAAAATAAAAGCAGCATTAGGAGATTATAAAAGAGCCAAACTATTATTTAAATCAATTCTAGCAAGAAATGAAAATAAAGAAGCTTTATGTGAACTAGGCAAACTATATTTAGTAGAAAATAGTTTAGATTTAGCAGAAACGTCATTTTTAAAAGCATTAAAAATTGCAGAAAACAAGCAAGAATCTTATGTTAGTCATAAAAACTTTCTAAAAAAAGTATATTTAGGACTAGCCAGACTAGAACTAAAACGAGAAAATCCTCTAAAATCACGTGAATATTTAAAACCAATTTTAAAGATTGAAAAAGATTCTCAATTTTTAGCAGAACTTGCTAAAACTTATTATTATACTAAAGATTATGAGATAGCTAAAAATATTTTAACAAATATAAACGATTCTCAAAAAGATGATGTAATATATCGTGAACAAGCTAAGTTAGAAGCTAGATGCGGTGATTATGAAAAAGCTAAAGAAACCTTAGCAAAACAAGATTTTGCAAATGCTAATGCCAAAACAACATTAGATTTAATTACTCCATATTTAAAAACAAATGATATTGAAGCAGCTTTATATTTATATATAAAATCCCTAGATAAACATGCCCAAAGCAGTAAAAAACTCCATATAAGTTCTATAAGAAGGATAGAAACTTATCTTAAATATCAATTAGGGATTTTATCTGAAGATTCTTCTTTAATGGATTATCAATATGCTAGGCAATTAACAAATTATAACAAAAACCAAACTATAGATTTTTCTTCTAATCATTTTAGTGATGATACTGACATTGAAAAATTAATCGAAGATGTTAAAGCCAATCTAAATAGTGAAACTCTAACTTTTGTTCGAGATGCTTCGGATATTTATCAAATGCAACTAGAAACACCTTTAAAAGATAATCAAAATCAAGATATCAAATATATTGAAGTTGCCACTATCATAAACACTGATAAAATTTTATCGGTATATCCTATCAAAGAAACATCCACTTTAAAAAAATCATTGCCTAAAATAAAAGTAAGAAAATAGCATATTTTAAAACTTTATTTTTGGTTTAGTTTAAAAGATTAGTCATAGACTTAAGTAAGGTGATATTCCTATGCTTAATAAAAGACTAATTCTTTTTTTTACAATGACCGCTTTAATTTTTATTGGACTTATCATGATTTATTCTTCATCCTATATTTGGGCTGAATATAAATTTGATAATAGTTTAAAATATGTCCTGCAACAAGGTCTTTTTGTCATTATTGGTTTTGTTATAATAGCTATTTTATTAAAGCTTAATTCTAGCTTTTTTTATAAAAATGCTAAATGGTTTTTAATAATTTCTTTTATTTTATTAATTCTAGTTTTAATTCCTGGAATAGGAGTAGTAAGAAATGGTTCTAGAAGTTGGTTTGGTATAGGTTCTTTCGGAATTCAACCTAGCGAAGCTATGAAATTGGCTATAATTATTTTTTCAGCCAAATATTTAAGCGATCATAAAAAAATAGGAACTTTAAAATCAATTTGGCCGGTGCTTTTAATTATGATTTTATCCTTTTTGCTAATCATGCTTCAACCAGATTTTGGAACTGGGGTAATTTTAGTTATTTCCATTGTTCTACTTCTGTTTGTCGCTGGAGTAAAAATGAAATATTTTTATGGCTTTGGGTTAATCGGAGTAATCGGAGCCATAATTCTAATTTTAATCGCCCCATATCGTCTGGAAAGAATAACTTCCTTTTTAAACCCCTGGAAAGATCCTTTAGGAACAGGTTTTCAAATAATTCAAAGTTTATATGCTATTGGACCAGGAGGCTTATTTGGTTTTGGATTTCTAAACTCTAGACAAAAACATTTTTATCTTCCTGAACCTCAAACTGATTTTATCTTCTCGATAATTTGTGAAGAATTTGGAGTAATCGGAGCTTTAGTAGTAATAGGACTCTTTGCACTTCTTATCACCATGATTATAAAACTAGCCTTAGAAGAAGAAAATCTTTTTAAGAAATACGTAATATTTGGATTAGGTTTTCAAATAGTATTTCAAACTATTCTTAACTTAAGTGTTGTCGTTGGACTAATTCCCGTCACTGGAGTAACTCTTCCTTTTATCTCATATGGAGGCTCGTCCCTTCTTATCACTATGGTTTCTATGGGTATAATCTTAAATTTATCTAAAAAAACTAACAAGTTCTAAAACAGACTATCATTTTCACTATCAATCTTGTATAATTATAACTATAAATGAGGTGATATAGTGAAAATTATCGTAATCGGAGGAGGACCAGCCGGACTTACCGCAGCTATAAAATCAAAAAATGAAAATAATGAGGTTATTCTTTTAGAAAAAAATAATAAATGTGGAAAAAAATTATCTCTAACAGGAAATGGTAAAGGTAATTATTTTAATGACGATTTTACTATTAATAATTATTTTTCTAATGACTTAAATCTTTTAAAAAATTTAATTACTCAAGAAAATAAAGAAAAACTCTTATCATTTTTTGACTCTATTGGACTAATTCCTAATATTAAAAATGGTTGGTATTATCCTTATTCTAATAAAGCCATTTCCCTAAAAGAAGCTTTACAGCAAGAATTAAGAGCTAAAAAAGTAACTGTTATAACCGAAGAAAAAGTACAGAATATTATAAAAGAAACCTCAAAATTTAAAATAATAACTTCTAAAAATATTTATCAAGCTGACAAAGTCATTTTAGCTTCTGGAGGAAAATCATATCCTAAAACAGGTTCCACCGGAGAAGGCTATCTTTTTGCGGAAAAACTAGGGCATACCATCCATAAAGTATTACCAGCTTTAACCCCCTTAACAGGAGAAGCCCCATACTTTAAAGATTGGCATGGTATAAGAGCTGAAGCTAAAGTATCACTTTATGAAAACGATAATTTAATAACAACTGAACAAGGCGAAGTGCAGTTAACAGATTACGGAATAAGCGGGATATGTCTTTTTAATTTAAGTGGTATCATCAGTAGTGGCTTAGATCAAAACAAAAAAGAAACAATTCATATAGATTTTATGCCTTTTTTAAAAGAAAACACTCCAAAAACAACCTTAGAATTTTTAGAAAGCAGAAGTAAACTTTTAAAAAACAGAACTCTTATCGAATTACTTGAAGCTTTTCTAAACTATAAACTAGCTGAAGTAATTATCAAAGAATCTAACCTCAAAAAAGACCAATATTTTAAAAGCTTATCACTAGCTGCTAAAGAAAAATTAATCGCTAACTTAAGAGATTTTAAACTTTCTATAAATGGCGTAAAATCCTTTGATAAAGCTCAAACTAATACGGGAGGAGTTTCTTTAAAAGAAATAGGTCTAAATACTATGGAGTCTAAAATAGAAAAAAATTTCTTTATAATTGGAGATTTACTTGATGCTTATGGCAAATGTGGTGGTTATAATTTAAGTCTAGCATTTCTAACTGGACTTCTAGCTGGAGAAAACGCTCAAAATGATTAGAGTAAGACAAATATTTATAAAAATAGAAAACAACACTGATAAAGACCTAATAAAAAAACTATCACAAAAATTAAAAGTAAAAGAAAGTGACATTTTAGATTTTAAAATAAATAAAAGATCACTAGATGCTAGAGATAAAAATAATATTCACTATGTTTACGAACTAGATGTCAAAGTAAAAAATGAATCTAAAATTTCAAAAAAATTAAACTCCCAAGATATTTTAAAAACCCCAGAAGAAAAGTATAACTATATTATCAAAGGAGAAAAAACTCTAAATCATAGACCAATTATCATTGGAAGTGGACCAGCCGGACTTTTTACTGCTTATTTTTTAGCAGAAGCAGGCTACAACCCCTTAATAATAGAACAAGGTGAAAAAATAGAAGATCGCCTAAAAACTGTAAACTTATTTTGGACTAAAAATATTTTAAACGAAAACTCTAACGTTCAATTTGGAGAAGGTGGCGCCGGAACTTTCTCTGATGGCAAGCTTAACACCTTAGTAAAAGATAAAAATCATCGCATGAAAAAAGTCTTTGAAATATTCGTCTCTTGTGGAGCTCCAAAAGAAATATTATATGTAAATAATCCTCATATTGGAACAGATTTATTAAGAGAAGTTATCATTAATATGAGAAATAAAATAATAGAAATGGGCGGAGAATTTAGATACAATACCAAACTTACGGATATTAAAATCAAAAACAATGAAATAACTTCTATTACTGTAAATGATAAAAAAGAAATCCCAACTAACTGTTTAATTCTCGCTATAGGGAACAGTAGTAGAGAAACTTTCAAAATGTTATATCAAAAAGGACTAAATATGACTAACAAACCTTTTGCTATAGGACTTAGAATAGCCCATCCTAAAGATTTAATAAATAAAAATCAGTATGGCGAAAAATATTATAATAAACTAGAAACTGCTAGTTATAAACTAACTTACACAACTAATTCTAAAAGAGGAGTATATTCTTTCTGTATGTGTCCTGGAGGCTATGTCATAAATGCCTCATCAAGTAAAAATAAATTAGTCATAAATGGTATGAGTAATCATCAAAGAGATAACAATTACTCTAACAGTGCCCTAGTTATAACCATAACTAAAGATGACTTAAATGATGATGTTTTTAGTGGCCTAAAACTTCAAGAATCTTTAGAAAAAAAAGCTTATCTTCTAGGAAAAGGTAATATTCCAACCCAAAGAGTTCAAGATTTTTTAACCAATCAAGAAAGTGAAAATTTAACTAATATAAATGATATGATTAAAGGTAATTATACCCCAGCTAATCTTCAAAAATTATTTACTAAAGAACTAAATGATGACCTAAAAGAAGCTCTTAATAATTTTGAAACTAAAATAACAGGATTTACAAATAACGAAGCAATCTTATTTGGAGTTGAAACCAGAACCTCATCACCAGTCCGAATTCTAAGAGATGAAGATATGTCCTCTAATATTAAAGGAATTTATCCAGTTGGAGAAGGTTCAGGCTATTCAGGAGGTATAACCACCTCCGCAATCGACGGAATTAAAGCTTTTGAAAAAATTATCGTCCAATATAAACCAACTAATCATTAAAAAATGTCAAAAAAATGCATTATTTACAAGTAATATCATTTTTCGCTTGTATATTTAATTCATTTATAATATAATTTTATTAGAATAAAGGGGTAATCAAAATGAAAAAGATAATGTCAAAATTAACTTTTTTTAAAGAACTCAAGCTTCCTATCAAAATTATGTTAATCGGAGGAATCTTTTTCATTGTCTTAGGAACTATCCTTATTTTTCTATCCTTTAGAAATGAAGTTTTAGATGATAATTATGTCATTACTGATGTAACTGAATATATAAATGAACCTTTAGATAATTTATCTCCTGGTGAAGTAAGAGCCATAGTAACTACTGAATATCAAGAGCAAGGAGAATATAAATTAATTTTTCAAAACTATGCCAAAAAATTAGACAATGCTGATTTAATCAGAGAAGGATCTTATTTTAGTATTATTGATATTTTGGGAAAAGGGTATGAAGTAGACCAAAACAGAATTATAATAAATGAAAAAACATATAAATTAGTTGATGGCACAGTAACTACTGATGAAGGAATAATTGTTGATTACCAAGACAATATCTTATATATTGACTTGCCACCTTCTTTACTTCTTGAAGTTCAAAATATGGAATTTTACATAACCCTAACTGAAAGAGAATTATTTTTTGAATATGTTACCACTCAAGATACTTATTTTAATTTAATTCCTAGTGAGGACAATGATTTCTATACTAAAAAAGAATCTCAATCATATATGATGGATGGTTATGGATATATTAAACTAAATCAAAAATAGACACTTAACAAGTAAAGTTAAGTGTTTTTTATAAAAAATGATTTATAAATGCAAATAAAAATAGTTATTTATAATATAATTTGGTAAAATATTATTATAGGAGATGATGATATGAAATATGTATATTCTTTCAGCGAAGGCAATAAAGATATGAAAAATTTACTTGGCGGAAAAGGTGCTAATCTTTGCGAAATGTTAAGTATTGGCCTTCCTGTTCCCTTAGGATTTACAGTAACCACAGAAGCTTGTTTAAAATATTATGAAAACAATAAAGAACTACCAGAAATCATTATAAATCAAATAGAACAAGCTATCAAAGATTTAGAATCTAAAACCGGTAAAAAATTTGACAGCCAAGAAAACCCTTTACTAGTCTCAGTAAGAAGTGGAGCCAGAAGTTCTATGCCTGGTATGATGGATACTATTTTAAATTTAGGACTTAATGATGAAATAGTAAAATCATTAGAAACTAAAATGGATAAAAGATTTATTTATGACTGCTATCGTCGTTTTATAAGTATGTATAGTGATGTCGTTAAAGGTTATGATAAAAGTAGTTTTGAACGAGTTTTAGATGATTTTAAAAATCAAAAAAATTTAAAATCAGACTTAGAACTAACTGCTGACGATTTAAAAGAAATTATAACTATCTTTAAAGAAAATTATCAAAATTTAGCAGGAGAAGAATTTCCTCAAGATCCTAAAACCCAATTAATCGAAGCAGTTAAAGCGGTATTTAGATCTTGGAACAACGAAAGAGCTAAATTCTATCGCAAAATGAACAATATTCCAGACAATTGGGGTACTGCGGTTAATGTTCAAGAAATGGTCTACGGGAATTTAAATAGCAATTCTTTAACAGGAGTAGTTTTCAGTAGAAATCCTGCTACTGGAGAAAATAAATTATATGGCGAATTTTTAGTAAATGCTCAAGGAGAAGATGTCGTTGCCGGAGTAAGAACTCCTGAAAACATTAATAATTTAGAAAAAATTATGCCAGAGTGCTATTATGAATTAAAAGAAAATTGTAAAAAGCTAGAAAATCATTATAAAGATATGCAAGACATGGAATTTACTGTCGAAAACGGCAAACTATACATGCTTCAAACTAGAAATGGCAAAAGAACTGGGGAAGCTGCTGTAAAAATAGCAGTAGATTTAGTAAAAGAAGGTATTATAACTAAAGAAAAAGCAATTTTAAGAGTAGAACCAAAACTAATTGATCAATTACTTCATCCTACCTTTGACAAGCAAGATCTGAAAACTAAAAAACTAATTGCTACTGGTTTAGCTGCCTCACCAGGAGCAGGTTCTGGAAAAATATATTTTTCCTATCAAGATTTAAAAAAAGCTAAAGAACAAGGCGAGGAAGATCTAATTTTAGTAAGGCTTGAAACCTCTCCAGAAGATATTGAAGGAATGAGCATTTCCAAAGCTATCCTAACTTTAAGAGGAGGAATGACCTCTCATGCTGCCGTAGTAGCTAGAGGTATGGGAACACCTTGTGTATCAGGTTGTGAAACTTTAAAGATTAATGAAAAAGAAAAAGAATTACATGCAGGTAATATTATCATTAAAGAAGGTGATTACTTAAGTATTGATGGCACAACAGGTAAAGTATACCAAGGTAAAACCATAACTAAAGAACGGGAAATAACCGGAGATTTTAAAACATTTATGAACTGGGCCACAGAAGCAAATGGCGTAAAAGTAAGAGCCAATGCCGACAATGCTAAAGATGCTCAAACTGCTTTAAAACTAGGAGCAACCGGAATTGGCCTTTGCCGTACTGAACACATGTTTTTTGACGAAAAAAGAATCTTTGCTTTTAGAAAGATGATTTTATCCAATGATGAAACTGAAAGAAATAAAGCTCTAACTGAAATTCTTCCTTATCAAAAAGAAGATTTTAAACAGTTATTTAAAGTAATGAACGGTTTCCCAGTAACCATTCGTTTACTAGATCCACCACTTCATGAATTTTTACCTAAAAAAAGTTCTGAAATTGAAGAATTAGCAACAAATTTAAATATCAAAACAGAAGACATTCAAAAAAGAATAACAGAACTAAAAGAATTCAATCCTATGATGGGACATCGTGGTTGCAGGCTTTCTATAACTTATCCCGAAATAGCCAAAATGCAAACTAAAGCGATTATTGAAGCTAGCATCGAAGTTAAAAATGAAGGCTATAAAGTTATACCTGAAATAATGATTCCTTTAGTAGGAGAAGTAAAAGAACTAAAATATTTAAAAAATATAATCAAAAAAACTATAGAGGAAGTTTTTAAAGCCAAAAAAACTGAAATAAATTACCTAATAGGAACAATGATTGAAGTTCCAAGAGGAGCCATAACAGCAGATGAAATAGGAAAAGAAGCTGAGTTCTTCTCATTTGGAACTAATGACTTAACCCAAATGACTTATGGTTATTCTAGAGATGATGCTACAAAGTTCTTAAACGATTATTACGATAAACATATCCTCGACTTCAATCCTTTTGAAAAAATAGATCAAAAAGGAGTAGGAGCTTTAATCAAAGAAGCTATAGAAAAAGGTAAAAGTGTAAATAAAAATATAGAGCTTGGAGTATGCGGTGAACAAGGAGCTGATCCTGAAAGTATTAAATTTTTAAGTGAATTAAACATTGATTATGTCTCATGCAGTCCTTATCGAGTACCTATAGCAAAACTAGCAGCAGCTCAAGCTAAAATACTAAATTCAAAAAGCAATTAACAAAAATAATTTTATTTATTTTTTAAAAAGTTTGTTGTATACTATAATAGGAGGTAGTATTAATGAATATAATAGATATAGTAATAATATTTGGTTTATTATTAGGGGGATTTGCTGGTGCTAAAAATGGTTTCTTTAAACAAAGTGTTGTTTTAGTAGGAACAATTCTATGTTTTGTCCTATCCTGGATATTTAAAGATTTTATAGCTAACTTTTTAAGCTATAATTTACCATTTTTCAATTTTGCTGGACCATTCGAAGGTTTAACATCACTTAATATAGTAATGTATCAATTAATAGCATTCTTACTTCTAATGTTTTTATTCACTGCTATTTTAGTAGTAATAATAAGAATGACCGGAGTTTTTGAAAAAATCCTAAAAATGACTATTATTTTAGGAATACCTTCTAAAATATTAGGATTTATAGTCGGAGCTATTGAAGCTTATGTAATACTATTTGTAATTTTATTTTTCTTTTCGCAACCAGCCTTTAATATCGAAATAGTAAACGATTCAAAATTTGCTAATACTATTGTAAACTCTTCACCAGGTCTTTCTAATATAGTAGGCAATATGAATGATGCTGTAAATGATATTTATGAAATAACTAGTAGTTACAGTGTTAATCAAAATACTTATGACTTTAACCGAAGAGTAATAGACAGTTTATTAGAACATGAAGTAATAGATATGGAATACGTAAATAATTTAATAAGCAAGGGAAAAATATCTTATTAAAAAGGAGGAATAATATGATAAAAAATTATAATGGCGAAGATTTAGAAAAACTAGAAGGATTATATTTAATAGATTTCTATGCTGATTGGTGCGGACCATGCAAAATGATGAGCCCAATTTTAGAACAATTAAAAGATATAAATATTATAAAAATAAATGTTGATGAAAATGAAGAACTAGCTAAAAAATATAAAGTAATGTCTATTCCTAATATGTTTCTTCTAAAAGATGGAAAAGTAGAAAAACAATTAATTGGTTTCCATTCTAAAGAAGACTTAGAACAAGAAATAAATAACGTAAAAAGGTAAGAATTCTTATCTTTTTTGTTAATAATTACAAATTTTATATAATTTTAATAATTTGATATGTATTTAAAATGAAATATATAAATTTCTTTTATGAAGTTTTATGTTTCATTTTTATATTGTATTAAATTTTATTAAATAGTCATTTTACAAAATATATTTATTGTTTTATAGTGGTATTGATTTTCATAACTTGGAGGTTTTATTATGACTTATTACGATAAAATTAAAACTGAATTTATAAATAATGAAGTATATAAAAAAGTAAAGGATTATTCTAAAAATAAGAATGATTTACTTACTTATTACAATGTTGGTA
>URXR01000043.1 GCA_900551925.1 uncultured Mycoplasmatota bacterium
CCAGCATAGCTGGTGGTTTTAAATGCAAAACTGATGTTTTGCATAATAAAAAAAGAAATTATTAACTCAACAATTTCTAATTTATCGGACTACTCCTAAGAACTGCATAACTATAAAGCTCAATACCTTTACTACTGTTAGGATGAATATAATCAAGTAAATAGTCAAAAGCATTATGATTTTCTAAGAAAAGATTAATGTATTTATTAGCATCAATATAAATATAATCATGTAAATTAGCATACTCCTCTAAAGCATCTGCATATTCTTTTATCATTGTAGTTTTTTTATTATAACTAAGCGCTGAATTTAAATCATTAGCCAAACTTGTCCATGGTGCAATTAAAACTATCTGAGCATCATCACGAGTCATAGACACAATCTTATCAATATTTTTAATATACTCCTCCGCAGTCATCGAACAAATTTTGTTATCTCTATATCTAACATCATTCGTGCCAAGAGCAATAAAATAAACATCTGAATCACTTTCTTCTATTAAAGAACCAAAATTACTAATCATTTTTCTAGTAGTATAAGACCCATCCGAAATATTATTAACCTCTATATCAGGATATAACTCCATAAGCGGCTCATACCAACCATGAAATCCATTTTTAGTTCCATGAGTAACACTATCACCAATAAAAGTAACACTAGAAGCTTCATCAAGCAAACTTTTCAAACTACTATCATCTAGAGCATCTTCCACCACAAAGTTATTATTAGAATCATCTTTAAATACAAAATATCTTTCTTGAATCTGAGTAATATCAACTTCTTTTCCAATCATTGAAGAAGTAACAATTTCTTGAACTTCACTAACTCTTTCTAGCTCTTCTTCACTAAACTCCTCATAAAGCTCTTCATCAGTATAAATATCATAAATTGGAACAGCTTGATATTTGCCATCCTCTATTTCTTTTGTATACATTGGTACAACACTAGCACCTTCCACTTCTTTAGTATTTTTATTTATATAAAACTCTACTATCGAAGTCGCATCCCCATCATCCTTAACATAAGAATTAGCAAAATTACCTGGAGAATTAACCACTAAAGTATCTCCTATAAACTCTACTGGTTGAGTAGCATGAGAATGATCTCCTAAAATTATATCTGCTCCATAAGATACAAAAATTTCATTCCATAAATCTTGAAATTCATTAGTTTCATGTATAAATTGTGAACCCATATGAGGCATAACTATTATAAGATCTGCCCCTGCTTCCAAAGCCTTATCAAAATCTTCTTTTACCAAAGTTTTTACTTTCTCAAAATATGGACTTTTTTCAGAAACAATTAATGAAGTAATTCCAGGTTCTTCTTCCATAAAATAACTACTATCATAATAATTAGAACCCATTGTATAAGCTAAAACTGCTATTTTAATTCCTCTAACTTCTACTATTTTAATTTCATTCTTATCAATATTACTCTTATAAGAACCTACTTGATCAAGTCCTATCTTATCCAAATAATCAATCGTATTATAAACTCCTTCTTTTCCCTTATCCATTAAATGATTATTAGCAGTAGTAACTAAATCAATTCCTGAATTTTTTACAGCAAGAGCAAACTCCTCTGGAAAACCTAAATAAATCTTTTCTCCATCACCATAATTACTAGTAGAATATCCCATTTTTTCATTAGATATTGGTCCTTCAAAAACCCCAATAGTGTAATCTGAATCATTAAAATACGGTTTCACTCTTTCAAACATATAAGAAAAATCATATTTTTTAGTATCATCATCATAAGAGTTAGTAACTTGATCTTTAAGTAAAATTAAATCTCCAACATAAGAAATAGAAATTGTATCTTTACTATTTTTAATATTTTTATTTAAATCTACTCGATTATCGCCAAAACATATACTATATCCTACTAAAAATACTAAAAAAAGTACCATTACTAGAAAAAAAAGTATTAATATTCTTTTACTATTTCTTTTTATAAAGCTTTTTTTCTTCTTTTTCATATATAACTCCCTCTCATGAAAAATAATGCTTTTATATTATATCATAAATATATATAAAAGTATCAAAAAAAGAAACTATTTCATAATAATTTCTTCTAAAGTCTTTCTAGGTCTCATCTTTGGTTCTTGATTTTTATATCCTACTGCTAAACACGAAACACATTCTAAATCACAATTTGCAATTTTCTTTATCTCTTCTTTTATATAGTCCGTATTAGCAATCCATAAAGATCCTAATCCTAAATCAGTAGCTTTCAAATGCATATTTTCTACAAATGCTCCAATCGATAATAAATCATGATCTCTAAAATCACCTTCTGGATTATAAAAAACTCCTATTAAAGTAGGAACTTCATTTATGATACCTGCTGTATTATTAATACTAGGATCTAAAGAAGCTTTTTCTACAAGGCTTTTATAAATTTCCTCTTTTTCTTGCTTTGAAAAAACTTTTACTTTCCAAGGTTGTCTATTATGAGCTGAAGGCGCTAAAATCCCCACTTTAATAATAGCCCTAATATCTAAAGAATTGGCACTTTCTTCCTTATATTTTCTAATACTCCTTCTCTCTAAAATAACCTCATCAAAACTCATCTTCCCAGTCCAATCCTTTCTTTCATAAGAAAATATTTATTCTTAGCAATCTCTCTAGTTTTTAAAGCACCTCGATCTAACACTTCATCAAGATAAGAACTTTCTAAAATTTCCCCATATCTTTCTTGAATTTTAGCAACTTCTTCTACTACAACCTCACTTACTTCTTTCTTAAAATCTCCATAGTTATAGCCTAAAAACTTATTCTCAACCTCTTTAATATCAAGTCCCGTAAGAGCACTATAAATATTAATTAAATTAGAAATTCCTGGTTTTTTCTCCATATCATATTTTATTACCATTTCACTATCCGTTGTGGCACTCATAATTTTTTTTCTTATAACATCTAAATTATCTAACAGTTTAATAACACCTTTCGGATTATCACTTGACTTACTCATCTTCTTTTCTGGATTAACTAAATCCATTATTTTAGTACCACTATCACTAATCATAACATCAGGAATCTTAAACACTTCTCCATATTTTTTATTAAAACGAATTGCAATATCTCTAGCAATTTCAACATGTTGTTTCTGATCTATACCAACGGGTACATAATCTACATCATATGCTAAAATATCACTAGCCATTAATACTGGATAAGTAAAAAGTCCCGCTGAAAAATTAGCATTTTTCTTACTTTTATCCTTAAACTGAGTCATTCTAGAAAGTTCTCCAAAATAAGTATTACATTCCAAAAGCCATGATATATTAGCATGCCACTCATTTTCCGACTGAATAAAAATAACATTTTTCTCTGGATCAATTCCACATGCTAAATAAAGTGCCACTAAACTTCTTATATTTTTACGGAGTTCCTCTCTATCAATAGGAATTGTAATAGCATGTAAATCCGCAATAAAAATATAACTTTCATATTCTTCTTGATTTTTTACCATTTGTTTAATTGCCCCAATATAATTACCAAGAGTAATAACTCCTGTAGGTTGAAGTCCTGTTAATATTTTTTTCATAAAAATTCCTCCTTTTATAATTATAACATAAATATCCAAACTATTTACTAATTCTTAAAATTTAATAACTAAAAATTACCCACTTTCAAATATTCTAAAAAATAAAAGTCTCAAATTTAAAAATCATCAATTTGCCTAAATAATTTAAAATATATATACTTATCACATGAAACAAGAAATAAACACTTTATTAGACAATATAAATGGTTATCCCTTAGATGAAAATCAAAGAAAAGTTGTAACTAGTAAAACTAAATATCTTTTAGTATCCGCTGGAGCAGGTTCTGGAAAAACCCTTACTATCATAGGAAAAATTAGATATTTAATTGAAATAGAAAAGTTAAGAGAAGATGAAATAATCTGTATATCTTTTACAAACGAAGCAACCAACAATTTAAAAAATAAGCTAAAAAATAATTATAACTATGACATTCCTTGTTACACCTTTCACAAATTAGGACTAGAAATACTAAAAACTCAAAACTATCATATAACAGACATTAATCTAATGTCGTACCTACTAGAAGAATACTTTATATCTTTAATTGAACATACTAAAGAAAATAAAAAAAGAGTCTTAAAATTCTTAAAAATAAAATACAATCTTTTTAATTACCACCAAAAATATAGTTCTTTAACCTCTAAAGACTTAAAACTTTTAAAGGATCTTATTTTTAAATTTATTAATTTATTTAAATCAAACGATTATAATTCTGAAGATTTTTTAAAATTCTTAAAAAACTCCAAATCCAAAAGAGAAAAATCATTTCTTATTCTAACTTATTATATTTACTATCACTATCAAAAAGAACTTTCATCTAAACAAGAAATAGATTTTAACGATATGATTTCTCTAGCCACACAATATATAAACAAAAATGGTTATCCCAAAAATATAAAATATATTATTATCGATGAATTTCAAGATACTTCCAAAGTAAGATTTAATCTAATAAAAGCAATTTTAAATAAAACTAAAGCCAATCTCTTAGTAGTAGGAGATGATTTTCAATCTATATATCGTTTCACAGGTTGTGATTTAGAACTATTTTTAAACTTTAAAAATCTCTTTGCAAATAGTGAAATATTAAAAATTGAGAACACTTATCGTAACAGTCAAGAATTAATATCTATCGCCGGAAACTTCATCATGAAAAATAAAAATCAATTAGAAAAAGATTTAAAATCTAATAAACATGAAAAATATCCCTTACAAATAATTTATTATCAAAACATCATAAAAACCTTTATCAATCTAATAAATCATATTTATACTACAACTAAAAAACCTATTCTTATCTTAGGAAGAAACAATTTCGATGTGAATTTATTAACTAAAAACAACCATCTAATACTTAAAGAAAACACCATAATTTATCTAAAAAATCCCCATATAAAAATGACTTATCTAACAGTACATCGTTCTAAAGGTTTAGAAGAAGAAAATGTTATCATAATTAATTTAACAAATGATAAACTAGGATTTCCTAACAAATTAAAAGATGATAAAATTTTAAGACATGTCTCTTTAAAACCTAATAGTTTCCCCTATGACGAAGAAAGACGTTTATTTTACGTTGCAATAACTAGAACTAAAAATATTACTTATCTTCTAACACCTGTAAAAAATGAATCAATCTTTATAACTGAACTAAAAAAAGACTATAAAAACAAAATAAAAATAGTCAGAAATGATAAATTCTAACTATTTAAATTTTCTCATAATTCTAAGCGTATTAAGTATTGTAAGAAGGGTTACTCCAGTATCTGCAAAAACTGCAAACCACATTGTAGCAATACCAAAAATACTTAAAATAAGAATTATTACTTTCACCCCTATCGCAAAAATAAGATTTTGCTTTATTATGTAATTAGTATACTTAGAAATATCTATTCCTTTAGGAATCTTCATTAAATCATCAGTCATAATAACTATATCAGAAGCTTCAATCGCACTACTAGAGCCTGCACCACCCATCGAAATACCAATATCAGCTCTTTTTAAAACTGGAGCATCATTAATACCATCTCCTACAAAAGCTGTAAGTCCTTCATTTTGAGATATTGTTTCATATTCCTTATATTTATCCTCCGGAAGCATTTCATATTTTATATTATCAATTTTTAGTTTTTTTCCGACACTTAACGCAACCTCTTTTTTATCCCCAGTAAACACAAAAGTCTCTATATTTAATTTTTTCAATTTCGAAATGGCTTCTTCAGCATTTTTCTTAATTCCATCATCTAAAATAATTGAAGCTACATGCTCACCATCAATATTAAGATGCAAACTAGTATCAATAGTGCAATCATTACATATCGTTTTGGAACCAATCTTTACTAACTTATCTCCTAATTTATACTTAATTCCTTTACCAGCAATCTCTTCATAATTAGAAACATCACTATTTTTAATCTTACCCTTATATAATTCTAAAATAGACTTAGCAATAGGATGATTAGATAAAGACTCTCCTTTAACTAATATCTCTATTATCTCTTCTTTAGTATAATTATCATCAAAAATTTCAATATCACGTACTTTAAAAGCTCCAGTTGTAAGGGTACCAGTCTTATCAAAAATTATTCTTTTTAAATGCATTAAATTATCTAAATAATTACTTCCTTTAACCAATATTCCATTTTTTGAAGCTACTCCAATACCTGTAAAATAAGAAAGTGGAACCGATATTGCAATAGCACAAGGACAAGCAATAACTAAAAAAGTTAAACCTCTATAAACACTATCACTAAAACTTACTCCAAACAAAGGAAGTATAAAAGCCACTAAAATAGCAAGTAAAAGTACCACTGGCGTATAAATCTTACTAAATTTGCTAACTAATGTTTCTGTATGAGCCTTTTTAAAAGCAGCACTCATAGTAAGCTCTAATATCTTAGAAACCATTGAATTTTCATAAAGTTCTGTAGCTTTTATTTCAATTGCTTCTCCCATGTTAACTGAACCTGAAAAGACTGAATCACCTCGTTTTACTATGGTAGCATAAGACTCTCCTGTAAGATGAGCCATATCAAGACTAGTTTTACCTTTCTTTATAACACCATCTACTGGAATTCTTTCACCCTTTTTAACCACTAAAATATCTCCAACTTTTATATCAAAAACATCTATTTTCTCTAAAGAATCTCCTGTTTTCAAATTAGCATAATCCTGTTTTATTTCCAGTAAACTTTTAATCGAAGTCCTAGTATTATTAATAGCTTTTTCCTCCAAAATTTTACCAAGTGTATACAAAGCCACAACCATTAATCCTTCCATAACTTCTCCAACAATAAAAGCTCCAATACAAGAAATAGAAATAAGCGCATTTTCATTTATGGTATGGCTCTTAACTAACATTCTTAAAGCATTTCTTACCGGTCTATATAAAAGAAGAACATAAGCTATAACCATGAGTAGAATCTCCAAAAAATAAGAAAAATCACAAAATAAACTTAAAATTCCTAAACTAACAGCAATTATAAGAACTGAAAGATAATACTCTTTTGAAGTATGATTATCTTCTAAAGAATCATCATAAACATAAGCATTAGGCTCTATTTTTTTTACTAAATTATTTATCTCTTCTAAACTAATATCATCAGCATCAGCTGAAAAAGTAATTCTCGAAGTACTAAAACTTACCACAACATTATTAAGTTTAGAATTATTATTAAGATTTTCTTCAATCTTCCTAGCACAATTAGCACAATCTAAATTACCAATATTATAGCTATATTTTCGCAAACTACATCATCCTCCTGCAAAGTTCCATAATTTCATCTATTGTCTCATAATGTTTATTATTAATATCCTCAACCATACAAGTTTTCATATGATTAAGAAGAATTTCTTGACCTAAACTTTTAAGAGCACTATTAACTGCCGATATTTGAATCAAAATATCATCACAATGGCGATCTTCTTCAATCATTTTATTTATACCCCTAACTTGTCCTTCTATTCGATTAAGTCTTTTTATATAATTATGTTTTTCATCTTCTATTCTATGTACTAACTTCGTACATCTATCACTTTCTTTTGCCATATTTCCTCCTCTTTTAATATATTCATCTATCAAAATTATATACCCCTGTAGGGTATATGTCAACAAAAATTATAATTTTTAGTATTTTCTCATCTAAAAAACATATTTTTTAACAGAAAGGATAGATTAAATGAATATTATTGACAAAAACTTTAAAGACTTAGTAACTACTATTAACTCTCAAACTAAAGAAGAAATCTTTAATCATATTAAAAAAAGTTACCAAAAAGTTCCAGAAGAAACTAAAAACTCCTTAGAAAAATTTCTAACTAACTTCCCTTACTGGGGACAACTACATAGAAATGAAGGAAATTATGAAGAGTTCTACAATCGAACTATATCTTTAAAAGAACATCTTAATGATTACATCTGGTTATATGACCAATTAGAAGATTATCGCTCAAAAAAACTATTATATGCTATTTTAAGTAATTGGTACTCTTTTGATTTTAAAAATTTAAGCACTGCTATTGAAAAAAATTATCCCCATTATTTCGACTTAGATTTAGTAAAATGTAATGAAAACGAAGTATTCGTAGATATTGGAGCCTATACTGGAGATACAGTTTTAGAATATCTAGATAACTATGGTTTTGAAAATTATAAAAAGATTTATTGCTATGAAATCACTGATAATAGCTTTAAAATCTTACAAAACAATCTAAAATATTACCCCAATATTATTTTTCGTCAAAAAGCTATTTCTGATAATACCCTAAATTTATTTATAGATACCAATAACACTGATTCCTCTGCCAATAAAATAAACTTTATTGGTACTACTGAAATAGAAACTACTACTATAGATTGTGATATTGAGGAAAAAGTAACTTTAATAAAAATGGATATTGAAGGAGGGGAAGAAAAAGCCTTATTAGGATGCGAAAATCATATCAAAAATGATCATCCTAAATTACTGATATCTGTCTATCATAATCATGAAGATCTTTTTAAAATTCCTTTATTAATTAACAACTTCAATCCAAACTATAAGTTCTATTTAAGAAACTATGGAAACTGTATCTTCCCAACAGAAACTGTTCTAATTGCCATACCAAAAAAGTAAGTCAAAACTTACTTTTTTACTTATTAAAATATTTTTCATACTGACTAAGAAAAAAGTCATCAGTCATACCTGAAATATAATCAATTACTTTTCTCGCCTTAGTTTCATTTTTATTATAATCAAATGACATATCATTTAAAAACAAAGTAAATATATCTTCATTCTTAGCGTTATCCTCGATTTGTTTAAGATAAAGTTCAAATAATTTACTAAATTTTGCTTTATACTCTTTTATCTGCTCATTAGTATTAGCTTTAAGATAAATATTATCATAATTAAATTTTATTAACTCATCTAAAGCTTTTTTAACTTTACTAGACATTTTAATATAACTCTTATTTAAACTATTTAAAATAATATCCGTAATAATAGTATTAACTATATCAGAATTAGAATCTCCTAAAACTTCTCTAATTTCAAAAGGAATTGCCTCCTTTTTTATCTTACCTAATCTAATAGCATCATCTATATCTTTACCGATATAAGCAATAATATCACTTATTCTAACCACACATCCCTCTAAAGTCATAGGCTTAGCTTGCTTTAGCACATCTTTATTTTTATAACTTTCCTGATACTGTGTCAAAAACTCCTCTTTAGTTTTAGGAACCGGATAGTATTTACCCTCCAACATTTCTCCATTATGACAAAAAATAGCATCTAATATCTGAACTGTAATATTGTTACCCTTACCATAATGTTCAATTCTCATCAAAGTTCTAACACTTTGCACATTATGATTAAAATATCCTTCATTATATTTTAAACTAAGTTCATTCAAAATACTTTCTCCTACATGTCCAAAAGGCACATGACCTAAATCATGTCCTAAACTTGCAGCCTCTATTAAATCTTCATTTAAGTTAAGAGCTCTACCAATAGTTCTAGCAATTTTACTAACCATCTGAACATGAGTCATTCTCCGACTAATCATATCATTATCATTATTAGAAAAAACTTGAGTCTTATCAATATATCTAATATAAGATAAAGAATACAAAATCTTATCTATATCTCTAAAAAAGTCTGTTCTAAAATCACTATCTATCTCAGAAAACCTAACAGCATCTTCATCTTTACAAGCAAACTTTGATAAATTATTATTATGTTTTTTCATATTCAAAAGTACTTCATCATTCATATTATGTCGAGTAGACAAATCTCGACTCCACCTCTCTTTCTTTCTTAGTGAGAGGTTGTCTCATTGCCCCTCACGGAACCCATCGTGCCCTATTAAGGCAATAGGCTCTTCAAATAATCTTATATATTCCAGCACCATATATCTTTGTATATCTTAGGCTTAACTATCGGCACTCTCTTAAGTATTTTATTGAATACTTTGACAGCATATAAGTCATCCCAGGTATGTATAGCATATCTATGTAGAACTCACCACGTCCTAATAACTTCACGCTTTCGCATTGCGGCTTGAACTCTTGCTTGCCTACGCTTAAACCTAATCTCAGATTTCGGCTCCAAGGCTAGAGATTACCATATTGGATTCAGACCAACTATATACTATACACCAAACTGGCGCACCACCATAATAATTATATCATCATTTCCATAAATAGCCAAAATTATAATTTCTTATAAAAAAAGACTAAAATAAATTTTAGTCGCCAACCACTATGTGGTTGTTTTCTT
>URXR01000044.1 GCA_900551925.1 uncultured Mycoplasmatota bacterium
ATGCTTTTTTAAATAATCCCGATAAAGTTTTGAACGCAACTGAGAGCCCTTATCATTCGGAGTTGGTGGTAATGGTGAAGATGCTCCTACTAATTATTGTAATGGACAAGCTGGCGGAGGCGGAGGCTACTATGGAGGAAGCGGAGCATCTGGACTTTCGTCAGGAGTTTGGCCTGGAGGAGGAGGTTCATCCTATATAAGTGGTCATACTGGCTGTGTTGCTATAACTAGTGAGGATGATGAAACACCGAAAAGTGAATGTTTAACTGGAACTACGGATAATTCTTGTTCTATCCATTACAGTGGTAAAATATTTACTAATACTGCTATGATAGATGGAGCAGGATACTCTTGGACAAATACAAAAGGTAGTTTAGATTTAATGCCTAATCCAAACGGAGGCTACTATGAAAGTGGTTTAGGTCATATTGGAAATGGTTATGCTAGAATAACTATTGTTAGTTAAGAATTATAAATTACTCTTTTTTTTATTTCTTACATCTTTCTAAATTTAGACACAAAATTATCACATTGATATATTATAGTTAAAATATGAAAGGAGGAATGTGTATAGAAAGAGATAAAATATTACAAGAAAGGAGATAATTTATTGAATTTAAAATTAATAGGTTCAGATTGTAGTAACGGATTAAAAATTCTAAAAAATATTAAAAAAGTAGAAAGAGAACTTCATTGCTCTTTAAATATAAATAAAATTTCTTCACACCAAAATAAAAATAAAAATATTATTATACCTGCACTTATGTTAAATGGGGAGATTATCTCCCAAGGGAAAGTTATTACAGACCGAGAATTAAAGAACATTTTAAAACCTCTTTTACTTGAATCGAACTAAGGAGCATGATTGCTCCTTTTAAAATTTTTTTCATAAATTTTTCATAAATAATACAAATATTTTTGATATTTTGATATTATATTAATAGTGTAAAGGAGATTGTTATGGAAAAAGATGTAAAAGATAGTTTAAATAAAGAAGATGATAAGGAATTAAAAAATGATGAAACAAATGAAAAAGAAACAAATAGAGAGAAACGTTGTATAAAGTGTAATAATTTATTAAAAGATAATGATAAATATTGTATTATATGTGGAACTGATCAAACTAATCCTGGAAAGGTAAAAAAAGAAAAAAAACCAAAGAAAAAAGTTGAACTTAAACCTATTCAATTAGTAATAATTGCTTCAGTTATAACTTTAGTAGTTTGTATGGTTTTGAGCTTTGGACTTTATATGTGTTTAAATGACAGAAATGGTAATATTGATACTAGTAATAAAAATGTTACTATAGATGATACTGGTATTGCTGATGCTGTTAGTAAAGTTTATGATTCCGTAGTAGTAATAGAAAATTATGTTAGCGGAAGACTTTATGCAACAGGTTCTGGTTTTGTCTATGATACTGATAATAGTTATGGATATATTTTAACTAATAGCCATGTTGTCAGTGGTGCTACTTCTCTTAATGTTGTGTTTACTAATGATGAAAAAGTAGAGGCAGAAGTAGTAGGAAATGATGAATATTCAGATATTGCTGTTTTACGAGTAGATAAAAAATATGTTACACAGGTTGCTATAATGGGAGATAATGACAAGATGCGTATTGGAGATACTACTTTTGCAATTGGAGCTCCACTTGATTCTGATACTTATTCTTGGTCAGTAACTCGTGGTATTTTATCTGGTAAAGATAGAGTAGTATCTAGTTCTAGTAGTTATATGACAGTTTTACAAACTGATACTCCAATTAATTCTGGTAATAGTGGGGGACCACTTTGTAATGCTAATGGTGAAGTAATTGGTATAACTAATATGAAACTTGCTTCAGATCAAATTGAAGGTATGGGCTTTGCAATTCCTATTGAGACTGCTTTAGAATATGCTAATCAATTTACAAGTGGAGAAGATGTTAGAAGACCATATATTGGAGTAGCTATTTATGATAGTGCAGTTTCATTCTTTAGCTCAGAAACAGAAGTAGTTATAGAAAGTGTAGAGAAAGATTCTCCGGCTGAAGATGCTGGTTTAAGAAGTGGAGATGTAATTACTAAAATAGAAGGTGATGAAGTAGAAAATTCTTCATATTTTAAATATAAATTATACGGTTATGATATTGGAGATACTGTAAAAATAACTGTAGAGAGAAATGGAAAAGAAAGAACTTTTGATGTTAAACTTTCATCAGATGCTGAAAATGCTTAAAATTTGAGGTGATAGATATAAAAATAAATTATGATAATTTAAAGAAAGTAACAAAAATTTTATTAAAAAATATAAATGATGAATTAAAAAAGGGTCACACTCCTAATCAAAAAATTGCCCTTTTTTACTTAAAAATCGATGATAAACGTTATTATTATTCTTATAATTTCCCAGATGAAGGATTTGATGATCTTTACAATTCATATCGATTAGTGGAAATAAAAAAAGCTAAACGTTTATTAACAGAACAAATGGAAAGTTAGTACTATTTTAGTACTTTTTCTTTTTTTATGGGAAGAAAAATGATACAATATAATTGGTGATAATATATGAAAAATTTTATCCCTGATATGTATCAGAAAAATATTAGTTCGATAAATTATGAAAAATTAAAGAAACGTGGAATAAAAGTTTTGCTTTTTGATTTGGATAATACTATTATAGAAAGAGATAATTATAAGCTATCTGCACAAACTAAAAATTTATTTTTGAAGTTAAATAAAGATTTTATGATTTATATAATCTCGAATAGTTTCAATTTTGAAAAGTTAGAGAATATTAGCAAAAAGCTTAATATATCCTATATTGGAGGAAGTATGAAACCTCTTAGCAAAGGATATAAAAAACTCAAATTTAAGAGTATTAAAAATAATCAAATAGCTATGATTGGTGATCAGCTTTTAACAGATGTCTGGGGTGCTAAAAGAATGGGATATATGGCTATTTTAACTGATCCGATAAAAGAAGAGAAGGACATGATTTTAACGAAAATTAATCGTTTTATTGAAAAGCTTATTTTTAATAATAAGAAGAATAATTTAGAAAGAGGGCATTATTATGATTAAATATTGTAAAGGATGCGGAGTAAGACTTCAAGATAATAATACGTTACTTGAAGGTTATACTAATGATTTAAGTAAAGATTTATGCAAGAGATGTTTTAGATTAAAACATTATGGAGAATATGAAATAGTTACTAAATCTAATAGTGAGTATTTGGAAATAATTAAAAATATTGGAAAGACAAGATCTTTAGTGTTATATGTAGTAGATTTATTAAATATTCCTAAGGATTTAGAACAAATAAAAGAATATTTAAAAAATAATAAAGTTATTTTAGTCTTAAATAAAAAAGATATGCTTCCTCTTTCTGTTACTGATCAAAAGATACTTACTTATTTAGAAAATTTTACATCATTTACTGATAAAATAGTTATAAGTGCTAATAAAAATTATAATATAGATAAGCTTATGAATATAATAAAAAAGCATAGAGTTTATCAAAATGTTTATGTGGTGGGTAATACTAATGCGGGTAAATCAACTTTAATAAATAAAATTATCGATAATTATTCTATTGATAAATCGCTTATTACTATTTCTAGTATGCCTTCGACTACTTTAGATCAAATAAAAATACCTTTTAAAGATTATTATCTTATTGATACACCAGGACTTGTAGATAGTCATAGTATTATTAATTATATAGATGATAATAATGTAAAGAAATTATCTTCTAATAAGGAAATAAAACCTAGAACATATCAAATAAAAAAAGGTCAAGCTTTAATAATTGAGGATTTTTTAAGAGTTGATTATGTAGAAGGAGAAAAAAATAGTTTTACACTTTTTATTTCTAATAATTTAAATGTTAAAAGAATTAATGGTAAAAGACATGATGATTTAAAAAATCTATCTTTGAAAGAAATAAATTTAAAATATCATGAAGATATAGTTATATATGGATTAGGTTTTATTAAAACTATTTTAGAGGGTAAAGTAAATGTTTATGTAGATAAAGATGTTTCAGTTTTTACTAGGAAATCAATGATATAGAATAAAATGTCAAGTTTGTTGTACTACTATAGAGAACAAGTTTAATACTTGTTTTTTGTATTTGTAATAGATTATTGTTAAAAATTATATTGCTAAAATAATAGTATTATGTTAATTTAAATATGCAAAGATTAGTAATTATTTAAAAGTTGGTGAAAGCATGCAAATAAAAAATTTATCAATGTCATTTGGAAATTATGAACTTTTTAAAAATGTTAATTTATATATTGATGATAACCAAAAAATTGGAGTTGTTGGAGTAAATGGAGCTGGTAAAACAACTTTTTTTAAGATAATTATGGGTAAGATAGAACCTGATGCGGGGAAGGTTATTTTAGGTAATAGGAGAGTGTCTTTGCTTCCTCAAGTACTTAGTGATGATAATTTTTCAATGGATATAAGTGTGTTTGACTTTTTATTATCAGGAAGACCTATTGACAAGATTAATGATGAATTGCAATGGCAATATGAAAAAGTTTCTAAAGAGCTTGATGAGAACAAACAACAAAAGATTTTTAATAAAATAGAAAAATTGCAAAAAAAATTAGATTATTGGGAATTTCTTAGTGCGGAGAGTACTTTATTAAAAATAATTGATGGAATGAAGATAGATGATGGTTTATTAGATAAAAAATTATCGGAACTTTCTGGGGGACAGAAATCAAAAATTGCTTTTGCTAGACTTCTTTATTCTAAACCAGAAATAATTTTACTTGATGAACCTACTAATCATTTAGATAAAGATACAAAAGATTATGTTATTAATTATTTGAAAAATTATAGAGGAAGTGTTTTTGTAATTTCACATGATATAGATTTTTTAAATGAAGTAACTACAATGACTTTGTTTTTGAATAAAGGGAAAAAAACTTTTGAGTTGTACGAAGGTAATTATGATAGATTTAAGAAATTAAATGATGAACAGGAAAAAGCTTTAGAACAACAAATAAAGAAAGAACAAATGGAAGAAGATAAATTAAAAGCTTTTATTAATAAATATGCTAGTTCTTCTGGTAAGAGAAAAAAGATGGTACAAGATAGAGAAAAAAAGTTAGAGAAACTTAATAAAAATAAAACAATCAATGTGTTTTTAGAAAAACAAGCTAAAATGGAAATTGTAATGAATCGAGAAAGTTCTAAAATTCCTCTTAAAGTTAATCATTTATGTTTTAAATATGATCAAAATGATGAGAAAAATCTTATTAATAATTTATCATTTAGTTTGTATAGAGGTGAAAAATTTTTAATTGTAGGTAAGAATGGTGTAGGCAAATCTACTTTACTTAAATTAATTATTGGCAAGCTTAAACCAAATAGTGGAGACATAGATATTGGGAAGAAAACAGATATTGGTTATTATGCTCAGGAGCATGAATTATTAGATAGTAAGAAGAGTATTATTGATAATTTTGCAGAGATTAATATTTCTCAAGCTAAATTAAGAAGCGTTTTAGGAAGATTTTTGTTTTACGGGGATGATGTATTTAAAATGGTAGGAGTTTTATCACCAGGAGAGCGAAGCAGGGTAGCTTTAGCTAAATTATCTTTAAGTGGTGCTAACTTCTTGATACTTGATGAGCCTACTAATCATTTAGATCCAAAAACTCAAGCTATTATAGCAGAGACATTTAAAGAATTTCCAGGTACTATGTTAGTTGTTTCTCATAATTTTGAATTTGTAGATAATTTGGGAATAGAAAGAACTTTAGTTTTACCTGAGGGTAAGATATCTTATTATGATAGACAGGTACTAGAGTATTATAGTGAGTTAAATAAAAAATAAAAGAACCTAAATGTCAGGTTCTTATTAATTATTTTTCTTTTTTGTCAGGTTTAGGTTTAGGTTCGTGTTTAGGTTCATGTTTGTGTTCAGGCTTAGGACCATGATGTCCAAAATTTTCAAAAGCTCTTAAGACTTCAATTGGAAGAGCAAATATAATAGTATTAGATTGATCAGATGAGATATCATTAATAGTAGATAGAGTTCTTAAATGAAGTGCTCCATCAGAGTTTGACATAACTTCAGCAGCTTTAGCTAAGTTATTTGAAGCTTCAACTTCTCCGATAGATTTGGTAATGACAGCTTGTTTTTCTCTTTCAGCTTCTGCTACTCTGGCAATAACTCTTTTCATTTCTTCTGGTAGGGAAACATCTTTAAGTTCAACATTTTCTACTTTAATACCCCATGGATCAGTAGCAGCATCTATTATATTACAGATTTCAGCAGATAATTTATCTCTTTCACTTAAAAGTTCATCAAGTGAAACAGATCCTACAACATTTCTCATAGTAGTTTGAGCTAATTGACTAACAGCATAATAGAAGTTTTCTACTTCTAGAACACTTTTAGAAGCATCAAATACTTTGTAATAGATAACAGCATTGATTTTAACTGATACATTATCTTTAGTGATGGCTTCTTGTTCAGGAACATCAACAGCTTTAGTTCTAATATCTACTTTTTTGTATGATTGAAAAATAGGAATTACTATTCTCCAGCCTGGTTCCATAATTTTAGTAAATTTACCTAAACAGAACTTAATACCTCTTTCATATTGATTAATTTGCTTAATTGACGATAATAATATTATTATTAGTATTATTATTACAATTATTCCAAAACTCATAATATACCTCCTTTAGTTAATTATAGCACAATAATAAATAATTTTGACAATTTTAGATAATAATTTTATTTTTATTTTAATACGTGATAAAATAATTATAAGGAGGTAGTGATTATGTATTGTCCTTTATATGTAAAAACAGATTATAGTTTGCTGTCAAGTTTGATAAAAGTTGATGATTTGATAGAGAACTTAAAGAAAAAAAAATTTACTTCCTGCGCTGTTGTAGATGATAATTTATATGGTACGATGGAGATAGTTACAAAATTTAAGAAAAATGGTCTTCATCCTATCATTGGATTAGATTTAAAAGATATTCTTTTATATGTAAAAAATGAGGAAGGGTATTATAATTTAGTAAAGATTGAGACTAATAAAAATTTTAATACTTTAAATGATGAGGTTTTAAAAAAATATAGTAAAGGTTTAATATGCATTTCTTTTGATTTAGAAAATTATACTAAATATAAAGATATTTTTTCGGATATATTTATTGGAGTTGCCAATAGAAAAGAAGAGGGAAAATTTTTAGACTATCCCACAGTATATATTAATAAAACATTATATTTAGAAAAAGCTTTGTATAAATATTTACCTTATGTTTTTATGATTAGAGATGGCAAGACGATAAGTGATGGATTAGAGTTTATTTATCAGGATAACTATTTATATGAGAAAGAAGAAGTTATACCTAAAGTTAGTTCTAAAAGTATTAATAATACTTTGAAGATAAGTGATATGTGCAATATTAGTTTTAAAAAAGAATTGTTTATGCCTAAATATGATGTGGAAGATTCTAAAAAGTTTTTAGTTAATTTAAGTAGAAAAGGTCTTTCTAAAAGATTAGAAGGTAAAATTACTAAGCCTTATTTAGAGAGATTAAATTATGAGTTAGATATTATTTTAAAAATGCATTTTGAGGATTATTTTTTAGTAGTGTATGATTATATAAAATATGCTAAACAAAATGGTATTTTAGTAGGGCCTGGAAGAGGTTCTGCGGCCGGGTCTTTAGTTTCTTATTGCTTGGGTATTACTGATGTTGATCCTTTAAAATATAATCTTTTATTTGAGAGGTTTTTAAATCCAGAACGTATTACAATGCCGGATATTGATACTGATTTTCCTGATAATAAGAGAGATCAAGTTATTGAATATGTAAGAGATAAATATGGGGATAAGAATGTTGCTAGTATTATTACATTTGGAACTTTAGGAGGAAGAGCTTCAGTTCGAGATGTAGGAAGAGTTTTAAATATTAGTACTAAATATTTAGATTTAATTTGTAAAAAGATTCCTTTTAAGGGTACTCTTAAGGCTTTAAAACATCAAGATAGAGAAATAAATGTGTTAATTGAAAATGATGATAAATTAAAATTACTTTATAATATTGTAGAGTTAATCGAAGGCAATAAAAGACATACTAGTATTCATGCGGCAGGAATTGTTATAAGTTACGAGCCACTTGATGAAATTCTGCCTCTTAAGTCTGGAGATGAACTTAATTTAACAGAATATACGATGGATTATTTGGAAGAGTTAGGTTTAATTAAGATGGACTTTTTAGGGATAAGAAATTTATCTATTATTGATAATATTATTACTAGTGTTTATGAAACTTTAGGAGAAAAACTTGATTTTAATAATATTCCTTTTGATGATCCTAAGGTTATGGAACTTTTTGCTAAGGGAGAAACGACAGGTATTTTTCAATTTGAATCGGAAGGAATGAAAAGGTTTTTAAAAGATTTAAAACCTAGAAATTTTGAAGATTTATGTGCTGCGATTGCGCTTTTTAGACCAGGGCCTGCGAATAATATACCTTCTTTTATTAGAAGAAAAGAAGGTAAAGAGGAAATAACTTATATCGATGAGACTTTAAAAGATATTTTAAAAGAAACTAATGGGATAATTGTCTATCAAGAACAAATAATGCTTATAGCTAGAGAATATGCGGGGTATACTTTAGCAGAAGCTGATATTTTAAGAAGAGCTATGAGTAAAAAGAAATATGATGTTTTAAAGATGGAAGAGGATAGATTTATTAGTAAAGCTTTAGAAAAAGGAAGAGATGAAGAGACTGCTAAAAAGTTATTTGATTTAATTTTAGCATTTGCAGGATATGGATTTAATAAAAGTCATTCAGTTTCTTACTCGATAGTGGCTTATAAAATGGCTTATTTAAAATGTTATTATCCAAAACATTTTTATGCTAGTTTATTATCTGGAGTGGTTGGAAGTGAAGAAAAAACTAAAGAATATTTACGAGAAGTAAAGAAATTAGGTATTAAGTTTTTACCTCCGGATATTAATAAAAGTTTGGATAAAGAATATACCATTAGTAATGATAAAATAGTTTTTCCACTTTCTGCGATTAGAAATGTAGGAGGGGTTATATCTAATTTTATTGTAAAACAAAGGACTGAGCCTTATAAAGATATATATGATTTTTTAAAAAGAACTATAGAAAAAACCAATAATAGAAAAGTTTTAGAATCTTTAATATATGCTCATGCTTTTGATAGTTTTTATAATATAAATACTTTAATTAGTAATTTAGATAATATATTAAACTATGTAGAATTATCTAAAGATATTGAAGAGGATTTATTATTAAAACCTACTATTAATGAGAAAGAAGAACTTCCTTTAGAGGATATTTTGGAAAAGGAAAAACAAGTATTTGGATTTTATTTAACTAGTCATAAGACAGAGAAGTATAAGCTTAATAGTCCGGATATTACTGATATTTATGATATTAAAGAGAAACTTAATAAAAGAGTTGTAGTAATAGTAAGTGTTGAAAAAATAAAAGAGATTATAACTAAAAAGAATGAAACTATGTGTTTTTTAACTAGTTCTGATAATACTGGTACGACAGTTTTAATAGTTTTTCCTGACTTATATAAGCAAATAAATAATTTTAAGAAAAATGAGATTTTAAAAGTACATGGTAAAATAGAGAAAAGATTTGATGAGTATCAAATAATATGTAATGAAATAGAAAGAATTGCTTAGGAAGATGAGTAAATTTATAATTACAAGTATCAAAAAAATAAATACTTGTTTTTTTATTCAATAAATTATATAATGAATATGTATAAATAAACTAAAAGAAAGTAGTGGTAAAAATGAAGAAACTAAAAGAAATTTTTGCTAAGAAAAATAGACTTGGGGGGGGGGTATCTTTATAAACAATTAA
>URXR01000045.1 GCA_900551925.1 uncultured Mycoplasmatota bacterium
GTTTGTTATCCACATTATAAATCGGTATCATTTTAACTAATGTTTAACACATTTTAATTACAATGTTTCACGTGAAACATTGTAAAATCCTAAAAAGAACAATAAATTTTAGCAATATTTACTTATTAACAATAAAAACTGTTGATATATTTAGCAAAAGAAATTAAAAATATCCTTATGTTTCACGTGAAACATTAAGAAAATAAATAATTATAAATACCTTAATTAAACAGTTTATAAGGGATTTCTCATAAACAAACTCAAAACATTAACTTAACAACAGATATTAACAAATCAGAGATTAAATAAACAAACTATTCTTACAAATTATTTCCCGGGAAATAATATCCAATTTTTTCCAATTATCAAAACATTCAAAAAGAGTGATATATTTATTCCAATATATCACCCTAACTAATACATGTTTCACGTGAAACATTACTCACTATCTTCTTCTAAATCATCAGACTTTTCAGTAACAGTAACTGAAGTAACCAATTGATTGTCCTTCAAATGCATTAATCTAACTCCTTGAGTATTTCTTCTCAAAGTAGAAATCCTACCAGCATCTAATCTAATAACAATTCCACTATCAGTAGTAATAATAATATCATCATCATCACTAACACCCTTAAACGCCACTAACAATCCATTCTTATCCGTAACATTTAAAGCCTTAACACCTTTGCTACCTCTATGAGTCAAACGATACTCATCAACATTAGTTTTCTTACCATAACCATTTTCAGTAACAACCAAAACTAATTCCGACTTATTAACAACTTCTGCCCCAATAACTTTAGAATCACCTAAATCAATTCCCTTAACACCAGAAGCCGAGCGACCCATAACACGAACCTCATTCTCATTAAATCTAACCATTCTACCAGCAGCGGAAGCCATCATAACCTCATCATTACCACCAGTAACTTTAACACTTATTAACTCATCATCATCCTTAAGACTAATCGCAATCTTACCGTTTTTTCTAATAGAATCAAATTCAGTAATCGAAGTTCTCTTAACCAAACCATTTCTCGTAAAGAAAATCAAATTCTTACTATTTTCATCTTTTCTACCAGCAATAATAGCATTAACAGACTCATCTTTCTCAAGAGGTAAGATATTAACAATTGGCACACCCTTAGATTGCCTACTAAACTCTGGAATTTCATAACCTTTAACCCTATAGACTTTACCAAAATTAGTAAAGAACAATAAATAATCATGTGTCGAAGCAGTTATTAACAATTCCACAAAATCTTCCTCATTAGTAGCCATACCTTTAATACCAACACCTCCACGATTTTGAGTTCTATAAGTATTCACAAACAAACGTTTTATATATCCGTTTTTAGTCAATGATATCATAACATTTTCATCAGGAATCAACGCTTCATCCTCAATATAATCAATCGCTGTCATATCAATATTAGTACGACGTTCATCACCATACTTAAGCGCTATTTCTCTCATTTCATCCTTAATTATAGCATCAACCTTTTCACTACTAGCCAAAATTGCTTTAAGCTCTTCAATTAACTTAAGAGTTTCCACTAAATCATTTTCAATCTTACTACGTTCAAGACCAGTTAAACGACGAAGTCTAAGTTCCAAAATAGCATCAGCTTGAGCATCACTAAGACCATACTTATCCTTTAAAGTTTCCTTAGCAATAACATCGCTTTCACTCTCACGAATAATCTTAATAAAATCATCTAAATTATCAAGAGCAATCTTATAACCCTCTAAAATATGAGCCTTAGCAAGAGCCTTATCCAAATCAAACTTAGTACGACGAATAACAACTTCTCTTTGATGATCAATATACTTAACAATTATATCCTTTAAACCAAGTAATTTAGGGACACCTTGATCTAGCATAAGTAAAATTATACCAAAAGTATTTTGAAGTTGAGTATGCTTATATAAATTATTAAGAACAACATTAGGATTAGCATCTTTCTTCAAAGTAATTACAATTTTTACACCATAATCACCAGCATTTTCCTCATGATAATCACTAATACCTTCCAAAACCTTATCACGAACTAAAGTAGCTATACGATTTTTTAAATCCATCGTATTAAGGCCATAAGGAATCTCAGAAATTACTATTCTGCTCTTATTATGTTCTTCCTCAATCTCAGCCTTACATCTAACTGTAATAACTCCACGTCCCGTTTCATAAGCCTTACGTATACCACTATTACCTAAAATAGTAGCCCCAGTAGGAAAATCAGGACCTTTAATATACTGCATAAGTTCATCAAGAGTAATATCATTATTATCAATATAAGCAATACAACCATCAATTACTTCTTTTAAATTATGCGGAGGAATATTAGTAGCCATACCAACAGCAATTCCCATTGTACCATTTACTAAAATATTAGGAAATCTACTAGGTAAAACCGCAGGTTCTTGCTTTTCTTCATCAAAATTAGGAACAAAATTAACAGTATTTTTATTTAAATCTCTAAGAAGTTCCAAACTTATTTTAGAAAGTCTAGCTTCAGTATAACGCATTGCGGCAGCACCATCGCCATCCATATTACCAAAGTTACCATGCCCATCTACTAACATATAACGATAACTAAAATCCTGAGCCATTCTAACAAGAGCTTCATAAATTGAACTATCGCCATGAGGATGGTAATTACCCATAACTTCCCCAACAGTTTTAGCACATTTTTTATGAGGTTTATCTGGAGTATATCCATTTTCATACATTGAATATAAAATTCTTCGATGAACAGGTTTTAAACCATCACGCAAATCAGGAAGTGCTCTAGCAACAATAACACTCATCGAATAATCAATAAATGATTTTTTAACTTCATCAACAATATTATTTTCTTTTAATCTGTCCATATTAACCTCCTATACATCTAAATTATCTGCAAAAGTTGCATTTTTCTCAATAAATTCTCGACGAGGCTCTACATCCTCTCCCATTAAAGTTCTAAAAATTTCATCAGCAGCAATTGCATCATCAACTGTTATTTTTCTTAAAATTCTATTTTCACGAGACATAGTAGTATCACGAAGCTCATCAGCATCCATTTCTCCTAACCCTTTCATACGAGTAATAGTCCTCTTAGCATTAGCAGGCAAAGTTGCTAAATAATTATCACGTTCTTCCTCATCTAAAACATATTTTATAGTCTTCCCATGAACAATCTTAAAAAGCGGAGGTTGAGCAGCATAAACATGACCCACTTCTACCATCGGCCTAAAAAATCTATAAAATAAAGTAAGAAGTAAAACTCTAATATGTGATCCATCAACATCAGCATCGGTCATAATTATAATCTTGTCATAACGAAGTTTACTTAAATCAAAATCATTACCTATTCCCGTACCAAAAGCTGTAATCATCGTTTTTATTTCCTCGTTAGCCAAAGCTCTATCAAGCCTAGCTTTTTCAACATTTAAAATTTTACCACGAAGAGGAAGAACAGCTTGCGTCATAAAATCTCTACCAGTTTTCGCTGAACCACCAGCAGAATCACCTTCGACCAAAAATATTTCCGATTCAGAAGGATCTTTACTCTTACAATCTGTAAGCTTTCCAAAGAAATTAGTAATCTCCAAATCTCCCTTTCGTCTAGTAGTTTCTCTAGCCCTTTTAGCAGCCACCCTAGCATGAGAAGCTGTAATAGCTTTTTGTACAATTACTTTAGCTTGATTAGGATTTTCCATCAAAAATCTCTCAAACCCAGCAGCAAAAATCTTATTAGCAATACCTCTAACTTCAATATTACCAAGTTTAGTCTTAGTTTGACCCTCAAACTGTGGATTAGGATGTTTACAAGAAACAATCATGGTAATACCTTCCTTAACATCCTCCCCTAAAAGATTATCATCTTTCTCCTTAAGAGCATTAATCTTTCTAGCATACTTATTCAAAACCCTAGTAAGAGCCATTCTAACACCATCTTCATGAGTACCACCCTCATGAGTATTAATATTATTAACAAAAGAATAAATATTAGAATTATAACCCTCATTATATTGAAGAGCTACCTCAATAGATATATCATTCTCAATACCAGAAACATCTATAATATCCTCATGTATAGGTTTCTTAGAAGAATTAATCATCTTTACATATTCAGATATACCACCTTCATATAAAAACTCATCTTTCTTATCATTTTCTCTCTCATCACGTAAAATAAGTTTTAAATCTCTATTTAAGAAAGCTAATTCTCTAATTCTTTGTTTTAAAGTGTCATAATCAAACACTGTAGTCTCTTCAAAAATTTCTGGATCAGGTTTAAATGTTACTGTTGTCCCAGTCCTCTCCTTAGAGCATTCTCCTACTATCTCTAAAGATCCTTGAGGTTTACCACCATCAACATATTTTTGATAATAAACATTTCCATTTTTATAAACATAAACCTCTAACCAAGAAGATAACGCATTAACAACTGAAGCTCCAACACCATGAAGCCCACCTGAAACTTTATATCCTCCACCACCAAACTTTCCTCCAGCATGAAGTACTGTAAAAACTGTTTCCACTGTTGAAAGTCCAGTTTTAGGATGAATATCAACCGGAATACCACGTCCATTATCCTTAACAGTTACTGTATTATTTTTCCCAATAATTATTTCAATTGTATTGCAATAACCCGCTAAAGCCTCATCAATAGAGTTATCAACAATTTCCCAAACTAAATGATGAAGTCCACGCGATCCAGTTGTACCAATATACATTCCCGGTCTCTTTCTAACAGCCTCAAGTCCTTCCAAAACTTGAATACTAGAAGAATCATAATTCTTTTCTTTATTATCCATTCTTTTCACTCCTTTTCTTTATCATGCCATTATTAACCGTAAAAACTGTTGCCTTATCTAAAATTTTATTACTAATATTATTAATATCAGTAGTAGTAATAATAAATTGAATATTACTCTTAATAAATTTTAATAAATTCTTACGTTTGTCTAAATCAATCTCACTAAAAATATCATCTAAAAGCACCACAGGATAACTACCCTTAACTTCTTTAAATAAATTAATTTCTGCAAGCTTAAAAGCCAAAATAGCTAATCTCTGTAATCCCTGAGAACCATATAACTTTAAATCAACATCATCAAGACAAAATATAAAATCATCTCGATGAGGACCATACATAGTAGAACCCTTTTCTATATCAGAAATATAATTATCCTTAAAAAAATTAAATATTTCTTCTTTTTTAGAACAATTAATACTTTTTTTATAAACAATCTCTAAACCATCAAATTTAGAAAGCTTATAAAAAACCTCTTTAATATAAGAATTAATACTTTTAAAAAACTCCTCTCGATATCTATAAATTACTAATATTCTATCCACTAAACTATCCGTAATAACATCTAAGTAATTATAATTAATATTTAAATAGTTCTTTCTAATATAATCATTTCGCATTTTTAAAATCTTATTATACTCATTCAAAGTATTTAAATAATCATTATATAACTGACAAAGTTCAATATTAATAAAATTTCTTCTAAAAGAAGGAGCCTTTTTAACAATATCTAAATCATCAGGAGAAAACATAATAACATTCATATTAGAAACATAACTACTTATTTTACTAACATTTTTATTATTAATTTTAGTAATTTTATCTCCTTTTCGATAAAAAACTTCTAATTTTTTAGGTAAATTTCCAATTTTTAAACTCCCCTTTACTCTAAAAAAATTCTTATCAATCGTTATTAATTCATCCTCAGAAGTACTCTTACATGATTTAGTAAAAGCTAAAACATAAATACTTTCTAGAATACTAGTCTTTCCTTGTGCATTTTTACCAATAAAAATATTAACATTTTTATTAAGCATTAAACTCATTTTTTCAATATTTCTAAAATTTGAAATTTCAACTGTTTTTAAATACATATTTTAAAATTTACCAATAATCACCTTTATTTTGCATCAACTCCGTAAACTAGTATTCCAGTACTTACTATTACATTATACCATAAAATGACCTAAAAAAAAACGATTTTAACTAATTAACCGTTTTTTCTTGAATTTTTTCTATTATTAGAAATCGCTTCTAACATATTACATCTAAATATTTGATTTTTCATAGAAAAATAAGGACAATTAATCAAAACATCTTGACCATCTTTAAATTTTACTAATGATTTTCGACCTATTTTTTCAACATTTCTAATATTCTTATAAGAAATCCATCCAACAGTAGGAGAATTAAGAGCCTCAGTAGGAAAAAAAATAAGTTTTTGTGACTCTTCCACTATAACAGGAATCTTATAAACACTACCTAAAATATCCTTAGAACCATCAACTCTACCACTCAAAGAACTACCAAAATACTTACAACTATTCTCCATAATTTCATAAGGAGATTCTTCCACAATATATTCGTCATTCAGCTCAATAACTCTTGACCTTTCATTATCATATGGTAAAATAGCTAAAGTTTCGTCGTTGATTTCATAATTCATCCAAAACACCTCCCAAAACCATAAATTACAATAAAAATTGCACTACTCTTATACCACAACCAATAGTCGAAATTAATAGAAATATGTCGTTAATATAAAATTTTTCTAACAAATAAAAAAAACTTATCAACAACATTGTTAATAAGTCCTTATAGGTAAAATAAGACAAGTTAAATCATCATCACTATCTTCCTCAAGTAAAATAGGTTTTATTTCTCCTACAAAAGTTAAAATAACATTTTTAGATTTTATTGTTCTTAAAGCCTCCATCATATATTTACCACTAAAAGAAATTTTTATTGAAGAATCACAATCAATCTTCATCTTTTCTTCAACTTTACCTATTTCTAAAGACATTGAAGTAATCTTAAGCATACCATTTTTTATCTCTAAAGTAATAATATTATTATCTTTATCATTATTTAAAATACTAGCCCTATCAACCATACTATAAAACTCATGAGTACTAACATTTATATTAAATAATGACTCATTAGGAATTAAATTCTTAGTATTAGGATAAGTACCATTTATAAGTCGAGATTGGAAAATAATATTTTCAAATTTAAAAATAACTTTATTACTAAACAAATACATAGCAATAAGACTATCATCTTCCGTAGGTATTATCTTTAAAAGTTCACTCAAATTCTTACTAGGAATAATGATATCAACATCATTTTCTAACTTTTCCTTAAGTTTAACTTTCTTTAAAGCTAAACGATAAGAATCAGTAGCACTACACTCAAAATTATCTCCACTAGCTTTAATATTAACTCCCGTTAACACCACTCTAGCTTCATCTAAAGAACAAGCATAATTAGTTTGTAATATCATTGTCTTAAAATCATTAGCTTTCATCATTATTACATCATCAGATAAATCAAAATTAATATCTGGATATTCACGAGCATCAATACCATTTAAATTAAAATTACTATTCGTTGTAAATACCATAATCTTATGATCATCAACAATTTCTATATTAATAAACTCTTCATCCAATTTTCTAATTATATCTAAAATATACTTTCCTTTTATTACAATAGAACCAACACTTTCAATAACAAGATCATCACTCTTATTTATAACAGTTTGAATAGTTATATCATTATCAGAAGCCGTAAGAACTAATCTATCTCTAAAAAGTTCAAACTTAATACCTGATAAGATAGGAATAATATTTTTAGTTGAAATAGCTTTAGCTACATTTGTTAAACCTTCTAAAAGTAAATCTTTTTTAATTTTTAATTTCATAAATTTTACCTTCTTTCTTTTATATATTTTATTATTATTTTTATTATTACTGTTAATATTGTTAATAACTATGAATATCCTTTAATATCAACAGAATTTACCACATTTTAATGTTGATATAAATTAACAAATTTCACAAAGTCATGTTAATTGCTTTTCAATATCATTAATTGCATCCTTAAGTTCCTTATTAATTTGCATTTCCCTTTCAATTTTATTACAAGCATGAATAACTGTAGCATGATTCTTTCCAGAAAATTCAATACCTATTCTTTCAAAAGATTCATCAGTAAGTTTCCGACAAAGATACATAGCAACTTGTCTAGGAATAGCTAAATTAGGAGTTCTTTTCTTAGACTTCATATCTTCAAAGGAAATTTTATAAAAATTAGCCACACTCTTTTGAATTCTTCTAATGTTATTTTGATCAGTAATAGCATCTTTTTTAACAAAGTCCTTTAAAGCTTCCATTGCAAAATTAGTAGTAATATTAGTAACACACATAATAGCAGAATATGCTACTAATCTAGTAATGGAACCTTCAAGTTGTCTTACATCATTCCCAATATTAGAAGCAATATAAGATATAACATCATCTCCAATTACTACATCTTCTCTTTTTAACTTTTTCTTGATAATAGCAACCTTCAAATCATAATCTGGAGGGCTAATATCAACTTGAAGTCCCCAAGCAAAACGCGTTCTAAGTCTATCTTCTAAAACCTTTAAATCCTCAGGAGACCTATCCGAAGAAACAATAATTTGCTTGCTATCATTATATAAATTATTAAAAGTATGAAAAAATTCTTGTTGAGTTTTCTCAGCTCCCCCTAAAAATTGAATATCATCAATAATTAGTACATCAACATTTCGATATTTATTTTTAAAAAACTCAACATAATCAAGATTATTAACATTATTATTTTTTCTAGCAAGTCCCGTAAAGTCATTCATAAAATCATCACTAGTTACATATAAAACTTTCTTCTTATGCTTTTTTTCAATATAATTTCCAATCGCATGCATCAAATGAGTTTTACCAAGACCACTATTACCGTATATAAACAAAGGATTATACATAGTACCAGGATTTTCCGCTACCGCTAGAGCTGCCGCTTGAGCAAATTTATTAGATTCCCCAACTACAAAGCTATCAAAAGTATAATTTTTATTAAGATTAGAAGTATGATTGAAGAATTCTTCATCTTCATAAATATTATTATCTTTTTTCAAAGACAGGATTTACAGACAGATGCATAGAAACAGCGCAGCAAAACAGGAACATTAATCTTGTGAGCTATGCCGATATTGCTGAGAGTAATAAATAACCTGATAATAGAAGAAACCCGGCGAAAGCCGGGCTTCAACATTATTCAGGTTAATTAACTATTTGATAGTTCTAACACCATATTTGCACTGAGTAAGTGGAGTAGTAGCAACTACAGCGCCGTCAGCGTTCTTAACTACTAATTTAACCTTGTAGTAGTTCTTGCCCTTAACCGGGTTAGTGTTAGTGTAAGTGTTTGTAGTCTTGTTTACAGTGTTCTTGTATCCTGATGACTTCTTAGTTGACTTGTAGAACTTGTAAGTTACTGTGTATCCGTTGTCAACTAATGTCTGAACGTCAGCATTAACTGTAACCTTAACCTTCTTGCCAACCTTAGCAGTTCTTACAGTTACTGCAAGATCCTGAACGTAAGCTTTTGCAGTTGCGTCAGTCCATTTAGTAAGGCTATCAACTAAAGCAGCAATTTTAGTAAGGTTAGCTTCGAAATCTAAAGCTTCACTATATTCTGCAATGTAAGCAGCTGTTGCTTCCTGTAATGCCTTAACAGCAGCAGCATCTTCTGCAGTTATCTTGTCCTGGCTCCATTTTGCACCTAGTGGGACATATGCATCAATAAGTGCCTGTCTTTCGGCAGCCTGAAGTTTATCAGTGTAGCTATTAGGTGCAGTAATATTAGTTACTGAAGTTCTTGTTCCGATGA
>URXR01000046.1 GCA_900551925.1 uncultured Mycoplasmatota bacterium
AAAATTTATTAATAAGAAAACCTCTAGAAAAATCTAGGGGTTTGTCTACACTCTGAGGATAAATTAAATTTATCCTATATTTACAGTTGTTCTAGCTTCTTCGGATTTTCCATCATATGTTACTGTGTATACTACTGTATAAGTTCCGATTTCAGCAGTATCTATTTCTGATACTTCCTCGCCATCAGCATTATATATGACATGGCTTACGGATGCTTCTGCTGTTACATCAACACCATTTTCATAGACGGTAAATGGTTTTTCATTTGGAGTAAAGACGCCTCCAATAGTAATATCCACGGATGATTCAACATTGCTAGTAATTTCTATATCTTGACTTAATGTTTTACTTATTCCAGAACTCATATTAGATGTTGAATTTTTAAATGAAGTTCTTACTGTATAAGTTCCAAATGGATTTGAACCGGAGTAGGTGTAACTAGTATTAGAAGTGAATCCTAAGGTTTGACCATTTAGATATACATAGTAACCAAAGGCTCCAAGAGTACTACTGGTACCACTTGGTTTTTCAGCAGCATTCCATGAGATAGTTACAACACCATTAGCATATTTTAAAGTTAAACCACTTGGATTTGATAAAGTTTTGTATGTTGTTGAGGTTTCAGTAGGTTCAGTACCACGTTTAAATAGTTCAGTAACGACCATACTACTTGGAGTAGTATCGCTAGCAAGTTTTTCAGTACCACGTTCTAGTTTTACTCTAACGACACTAGAAGGTTTAGTCCATTTATCATTATTGTTATCAAAGACAGCTTTGGCTAGAGCAGTATATAAACCATTTCTTTGGTTAACCATTTCATATTGATGTAAGTAGACTCCAGCTTCATTTTTTGCGTATCCGGTCCACATTGCTAAGGAAATCGTTGGAGTGTAGCCTGCTATCAAACCATCTGAGGTTGCATCATAAGCATATCCATATTTTTCTCTAGTTGCTTCATCATAGTTAGTTGTTCCAGTTTTCATAGCAAATTCATCTGTTGTTGTACTATTTATTCCGGTATCTTCACCAACATCTTTAAGAACATCAGTAATCATATAAGCAGTGGCATCACTCATAGCTTTTTCGCCTTCAGATGAGAATTCTATTTCTTCTTCGGAATCTCTTAGAATAATTTTATTAACTGAATATGGTTCGTAATAAGTACCACCATTACTAAAGGCAGCATAAGCTCCGGCAAGTTGTAGTGGTGAAGTACCATTAAAGGCTCCAAGGGAATGAGCTTCATGTAAGTAACCATTAGAATCAATTTCTGGAGTTATTCCTAAAGTAGTTACAAAGTCTTTTATTTTATCATTATCAACAGATTGGAATGTTTTTACTGCTGGAACATTACGAGAATCTGATAGAGCATATCTTAAAGAAATGTTGCCTAAATATTGACCGTCATAGTTAACGATTTTATCGCTTTGTCCAGTGTATGACCAAGGTTCATCATCTAAGATGTGTCCAGTAGACCAATCATTGTATTCAATAGCTGGTCCATAGTCAAATAGTGGTTTAGCGGTCGAACCTATTTGTCTCGAGATATCAGTTGCATAACTAAAGGTTCGTTCACCAGTTCTATTACGACCAGCACCGACAGCAATAATTTTTCCGGTGCTACTTTCTATGGCAACAGCGCCACCTTGGATAGTACTATTAATCCAGTCGTAGGTTTTTCCTTTGAATACTGCATTGACACTATTTTGTTTTTCAGTATCCATATTAGTATAGATTAACATTGGAGTAACGTAAGGATCCATACCAGTTTTATTTATAATTTCATCTACTACTAAATCAATATAATCTTGATAAACACTAGCAGATGTTCCAGATTCGTTAACTAATAAATCTTCTACGTCAGTAGCTTCTGCTATAGCTTTTTCTTCTTCAGTTATATATCCATGTCTAACCATTAAGGATAGAACTGTTGAACGTCTTTCGGCAGCAGCATCAGGATCGATATAAGGATCATAAGCTCCTGGAGCTTGGAATAGGCCGGCGATTAGTGAAGCTTCTGCTAAGTTTAGTTCGTTAGCGTGTTTTCCAAAATAAGTTTGTGATGCTTGTTCAACTCCGTAAGAGTTACTACCTAAGAAAGGTTCATTAACATAGTATTCGATGATTTCTTGTTTGGTAAAGGCACGTTCTATTTTGAAAATTGATAAATAAATATCAGTGAATTTTCTAATTATACCTTTGATACCACTGGCTTCACGAGAAGTGAAATTGTTTTTTGCAACTTGCATTGTTAAGGTAGAGCCTCCACCAGCATCTGAGGCTCCAGCTAGTTGACCTAGAACAGCTTTAGCAAATCTTGGGGCATCGAAACCATTGTGTTGGAAGAATCTTGAGTCTTCTGTTGCTACAATAGCATCTACTAAAACATTTGGTAATTCATCATATTCTAACTTTTCTCTTTTTTCACTACCTAAAGTAGCAACTGTTTCATTTTTATTATCATAAATGATGGTAGTTTCATTTCTTTCTAATTTTTCAATATCAAAGTCTGGCGAAGAAATAATTACAATGATGAAAAAGATAATAAATAAGAGAATACCAATTATACCGATTAGTAAGATTATCATAAAAGCATTTTTAGCTTTTTTTCTTTTTTTGCTGCCAACTGGATATTTATCAATAGTTCTAACTAACCAAATCATAAGTAAATAGATAATAGTGAACGCTAGAGCAATCCAGATTCCAAAAACAAAAATACTTATTACAAAAAATATTAGTGCTGTTACGATAATAAATCCTAGCATCAGTTTGGAAAGTGGTTTTGGTGGTTTATTATTCATAGCGTTTACTTTATTTTTTATTTTTTGATGATTAGGATTCTTTTTCTTTATTTTAATCTTTTTTAGTTTCATAATATACCTCCATATTTATTTATGATTTCTAAGTAATCTACTTTGGGTTGTAGTTTGTCTTTTATTAGGTATCCTTTAGTTTTAAAATAGTCATGAGGGATTGATTTTCTAGTTTTAGTTTTTATAAAGTTTAAAAAATCAGTTCCAAAAAGTAGATAGGTTTCATTTAATCTAGTAAATCTTACTATTAAAAAACAAATTCCTTGATGATTTATAACATTTTCTATATGTTTTATTTGATGGGGATGAATATTATTTAAAGGAAAGGAAGTTTTATTTTTAGTTTCTTTAGCTTCGAAATCAATATATTTTCCTTGATATAGACCGTTGTAATCAGTAGTTGATGGTTTTTCAAAATAAGCATTTACAATCTTTTCATTTATTTGTTTTACAACTTTAATAGGAGTAGGTTTTTTATAAATTACCGCGATATTATTCTCTAAGTAGTATTGGTTAGATTCATTTAGTTCTGATTCTAAGGTCATGCCGCGATTACCATACTCTTTATATTTTTGTTTCTTTTTAATGTTGTTTGGGTATTTTATCAAAATTCATCACCATACTAGAATTATACTATATTTTTCAAAAAATTTCTATCTATTTATGTCAAATATTATATTTTTAAAAAATGTCTTGGTAATTAGGTGTCAACAATGTAAAATGATGGTAAAATAAAAATCTTGAAAAAGTTTGAAAAAGATTATATACTGATATTGCTATTAAAAATAATATTTGTAGGTGATGATTTATGATGGCAATAAGTAAATTTTTAAAAGGAATTAGTAGAAGAATTAAAAGAGTTATAAACAAGATTAGTAATGGCTTAACTTTAAAGAAGATTTGTAATTATATTGACATAGATGTTCCTAAAGAGTATAAAAAGGAACAAAATAAGTTATTAAATGGTTTTTCATGTAATGCTAAGAGAATAAAAAAAGATGGGGCTTTTTTTATAGTTACTTATGGGATGACTTCAAAAAAAGTAAAAGCTCAACAAGCTTATTTAGGTGGTGCTAAATATATTTTTAGTAATAAAGAGTATTTTTTAGATGATGGTAGAAAAATACCTTATATTTATGTAGAAAATCCTAATAAAGCTTATCAAGAAGTATGTAAAGCTCTTTTTGATAAGTATGATATAAAAGTAGTAGCGGTAACAGGAAGCGTTGGAAAAACTACTACTAAGGATATGATTTATCAGGTAATAAGTCAAAAATATAAAACTATTAAAAATATGGGTAATTTTAATCAAATTGGTACTCTTAGCGAGGTTATTTTGAAGTTAAATAATAGTTATGAATATTATGTTCAGGAAATGGGTGCGGGAATAAATGATCTTAAAATTCTTTCTTATATGTCCTATATTTTAAAACCTTATGTAGCAGTTATTACTAATATTGGTTCTTCTCATTTAGAAATTTATAAAACTAAAGAAAATTTAATCACTTTAAAAACGGGAATTGAGGATTATCTTAGAGAAGATGGATATGTTTTAGTAAATGGTGATGATGAAAGTTTGGCAAATCATAAGTTTAAACATAAAGTTAGATATTATGGTTTAAATAAGAAAAATGATTATTATGCCGATAATATAAATATTAAAGGGGTAAGTATGACTTTTGATATTGTCGATAAGATTTTAGATAATAGATTTACTATTACTCTTGATTTGTTAGGAGAACATAATATTTATAATGTTTTAGTTTCTTATGCTACAGGAAAGATAGCAGGCCTTAGTGATGAAGAAATTATCTTGGGATTAAAATCGTTTAAAACAACAGGAATAAGACAAAATTATGTAAAAATAAATGGTTATAATTTATTTATTGATTGTTATAATGCGGCTCCAGCATCAGTTAAAAATGCTCTTAAAGTAGTTAAGGATATAGAAGTAGAAAATGGAAATAAAAAAATAGCAGTTTTAGGAGATATGTTAGAACTTGGTAAGGATGAAATAGATCTTCATAGAGAAATTGGGAAAGTAATAAAAGATTATGATATTGATTATTTATTTTGTTATGGTGCTCTTAGCAAATATATAGCGGATGAAGCAAAAAGAGCAGGGGTAAAAACGATTTATAGTGATGATAAAGAGGTTATTGTAAAAGAAGTTAAAAAGGCTATGAAACAAGGAGATTTAATTCTGTTTAAAGCTAGTAATGGAATGAATTTACCGGAAATTATTGATAAGTTATTTAAAACAGAGTTTTCAAAAAAGAAATAAAAGTAAGTAAGAAAAAATCTAGTTTTGTCGAAAGTGATGAAATTTAGATTTTTTTTTGTATAATTATAGTGGTGATAATATGAATAGGGATACAACGTGTTTTTTATTAGGAGATATGATAAAACAGACAAAGTCTTTGAAGGTAGAAATTAACTATCATTTTATAAATAAGAATTGACAAATAGAGACTTTTTTTTTAGAATATAAGTAGTAAAGGTTGGTGATTAGGTGAACCAAAATAATTTAAATCTTACTCAAGATGACATTTTAGAAAAAGAGTTTAAGATAGATACTAGAGGATATCGTTTAAAAGAAGTAGATCAATTTTTGGATTTAATTATTCAAGATTATGGAACTTTTATCGATGTTATAAAAAAGCAAGAATTAGAAAAAGATAAACTTACAGAAGAAGTTATCAGACTAAAAAAACAACTTAGGGATGCTAATGTTAATATGGAAATAGCTAAAGCTTCTTCTGGTAATAATGCTAATGTTAATAATGTGGATATTTTAAAAAGAATTTCTAATTTAGAAAAAGTTATTTTTGGAAATAAGGATGAGTGATAATAGTATTTTAGGCAAACGCTGCTAGGAATAGTAGAGGAAAGTCCATGCTCACAAAAGCTGCGATGCTTTTAGTGTTTGTGCTAAGGGAAAAAATAACCTTAGGGAGAGTAATCTTACGGCTTCGAATAGACCTAAGTCTTTAGATATGGTCTTAGTAGATATAAAAGTGCCATAGTGACGATGCACATTAGAAATAGTGTGAGTGGAACGAGGTAAACCCCGCAAGTGAGAAACCCAAATTATGGTAGGGGAGCTTTAACAAGGGAACTGAACTTTAGTTAAGGATCGAAAGATAGATAAATGTTTGCCACCTTTTTAGGTACAGAACATGGCTTATTAAATGCTATTATTTTTTATTTAGAGGTGTGATATGAAAGAAATAGGTGAAGAGTTTAAAGAAAAACGTGAGGAAATAGGGATAACTACTCTTGAAGTTAGTAATGATCTTAAAAAAGATGTTATTTTGATAGAAAATTTAGAAAATGGAAATTATAAAGTGTTTAAAGATGTCTTGGAACTTAAAGATATGATTTCTTTATATGCTAAATATTTAGGGCTTGATGATGAAAAATTGCTGGCTGATTTAGATGATTTTTTATTTGAAAAGACATCAAAGATTAGTATTGAAGATATTCAAGAAAGATTAAAAGAAGAAAAAGAAAAAAGAAAAGATGAGAAAAAGATTAGAACTCCATATACTTTAGAGATGGAGAAAAAGAGAAATTTAACTTTACTTATTATTTTGGGATTAGTACTTATAATTTTAGTAATATTTTATATAGTATTAAAGCAGTTATTTTTATAGGAGGTTAGTATGAAGTTTAATGTACCCACTAAATTAACATTTTTGAGATTATTTTTAGCAGTAGTTATAATTATTTTATTACTTTTTCCTTTTTATAGAATTGGTTTTTCATTTAAAACATTTTTATTTCACAGTATTTTAATAGATGTTAGATATATACTTTGTGGAGTTATCTTTATTTTAGCATCTTTTACAGATTATTTAGATGGATATTTGGCTAGAAAAAATAAACAAATTACGGATTTTGGAAAATTTTCTGATGCTATTGCGGATAAAGTTTTAGTTAATTCAGTACTTATTATTTTTGCTTCACAAGGTTTTATTCCAGCGATAGTTCCAGTGGTAATAATATGTAGAGATATTATCGTAGATGCAATTAGAATGAATGTTGCTGGTAAAGGAATAGTTCAAGCTGCCAAGATGAGTGGTAAGATTAAGACAGCTTGTTTGATGATAGGAATTGTTCTTACATTTTTCTATAACTTACCATTTGAAATATGGGGACTTCAAATATCTAAATTCTTTATTTATTTTGGAACATTAATGTCAATTATTTCAATGTTTGAATATTATAATTTAAATAAAAAAGCTTTATTTTCTGAGTTTGAAACAAAAAAATAAATTAGAAAATTAGAGGAAATACCTAGCTGAAATTTAAAAATTCGGCTAGGTATTTTTTGATTTTTCAAGTGAAAAAATCTTGGAAAAATTAAACAAACAAATGTTTGTAAAAGGTATTGACATTAGAAAAAATATGATGTATTATGGACATATAAGGGAGGATAATTTATGGCAAAAAAAGAAGTAAAAAAAGATGATAAAACTTTAGATCAGGTTTTAGCAGAAATTGAAAAACAATTTGGTAAAGGTTCAATAATGAAACTTGGAGAAAATAATAATATGGAAGTTGAAGTTAGTTCAAGTGGGTCATTAGCTCTTGATTTAGCTTTAGGAGTAAATGGTTTTCCTAAGGGAAGAATAATTGAAATATTTGGGCCAGAATCAAGTGGTAAAACAACTGTTGCTCTTCATGCGATTGCTGAGGTGCAGAAAGAAGGAGGAAGAGCAGCATTTATTGATGCTGAACATGCTCTTGATCCAGTTTATGCTAAAAAATTAGGAGTTAATATTGATGAACTTTTGATTTCACAACCAGATACAGGAGAACAAGCTTTAGAAATATGTGAAGCATTAGTTAGAAGTGAAGCAGTTAATATAGTAGTAATTGATTCAGTAGCAGCATTAGTTCCTCAAGCTGAGATTGAAGGAGAAATGGGTGATTCACATGTTGGTCTTCAAGCAAGACTTATGTCGCAAGCGCTTAGAAAGCTATCTGGTACTGTTAATAAAACAAAAACTACATGTATTTTTATAAATCAATTAAGAGAAAAGGTTGGGGTTATGTTTGGTAATCCGGAAACTACTCCAGGAGGAAGAGCTCTTAAGTTTTATTCAACAATAAGATTAGATGTTAGAAGAGGAGAACAATTAAAAGCTAGTGATACTGTTATTGGTAACAAGACGGTAATAAAGGTTGTTAAGAATAAAGTAGCTCCTCCATTTAAGACTGCTGTTGTTGAAATAATGTACGGACTTGGTATTTCTAAAGAAAGTGAAATTATTGACTTGGCTGTTGAAAGTGGTATAATGGAAAAGAGCGGAGCATGGTATTCTTATAATGGTGAAAAATTAGGCCAAGGTAAAGAAAATGTTAAAACTTTATTTAGAGAAAATAAGAAACTTTGTAATGAAATAGAGGCTAAAGTTCGAGATCATTATAGTAAGAAAGTTAGTGCTTCCTAAAAAGGAGGAAAAATGAGTAAAGAAATATATGAAAAATATGAGTCTGAAGTAAGATCGTATTGTCGTAAATGGCCTACAGAGTTTACTACTGCTAAAGGGTCGATTATAAAAGATGTTAATGGAGAAGAGTATTTAGATTTCTTTGATGGAGCTGGTGCTTTAGATTATGGGCATAATCCAGATTATATCAAAGAAAAATTAATTAAATATTTAGAAGATGATGGTATTATGCATTCTTTAGATATGCATGCTAAACCAAAAAGTGATTTTATAGAATTTTTCGAAGAAAAAGTTATTAAACCTAGAGGATTAAATTATAAAATTATGTTTGCGGGTCCTACTGGGACTAATGCTAATGAAGCAGCTTTAAAATTAGCTAGAAAAGTTACGGGAAGAAGCAATATTTTCTGTTTAACCGGGGCATTTCATGGTATGACTTTAGGAACATTATCTCTTACAGGAGATTTAGGAATAAGAAAAGGAGCAGGAGTAGATTTAGGTAATGCTACTCATATTCCAGCACCTTATTATAATAATGGAAATTTTGATACTTTAGGACTTTTAGAAGATATTTTGAGTGATGATCATTCTGGTATCGAAAAACCTGCTGCTATTATTTTAGAGACTGTACAGGCAGAAGGTGGTATCCATGTTTTTAGTAAAGAATTTTTAAAAGGCATTAGAGATATTTGTGATAAATATGATATTCTTATGATTTGTGATGAAATTCAAGTTGGTTGTAGTAGAACAGGAACATTTTTCTCTTTTGAAAGAGCAGGTATTGTTCCAGATATAGTTACTATGAGTAAATCAATCGGAGGTTATGGTCTTCCAATTGGTTTAACATTGTTTAAACCTGAACTTGATATATGGTCTCCAGGAGAACATAATGGAACATTTAGAGGAGTACAACTTTCTTTAGTGGCTGCTAAAGCAGGACTTGAGATAATGCTTGATGAAAAAGTAGAGGAACAAGTACAAAGAAAAGAAAAGATTGTTCGTGAATTTTTAGACAAAGAAATTAAACCTTTACTTGGAGATAAACAAGAAATAAGAGGTATTGGGCTAATATTTGGTATAGAGTTTGCTGATGGTAAATTAGCTAGAAAAGTTCTTGATAAATGTTTTGAAAAACATTTAATTGTGGAACTTGCGGGAAGAAAAGATTCAGTAGTAAAAATTATGCCTTCATTAGTTATTGATGATGAACTTCTTATGAAAGGATTAAATATAATTAAGGAAAGTGTAGAAGAAGTATTAGGACATTAGGTCCTTTTTTTTGTCTTAAAAACCTTGAATATAGATGATTTTTATAGTATAATTAATACATAATAAGACTAAGGAAAGTGGTAAAAATGAAGAAAATAAATAAGATTTTTACAAAGGGATTTTGTCAATATTTTAGACAGAAAATAGAGAGGGTATTTCACATAGATA
>URXR01000047.1 GCA_900551925.1 uncultured Mycoplasmatota bacterium
TAAATTTTATAAAAAGAAAAGACTATTAACATAATTTACTTTGTCAACAGTCTGAAAAATAATAATTATTATTTTTGGTAATTTTTTTAATTGGAATATACAAGAAATAGGCAATATTGCTTATTATAATGTTACAATTTTAAATTAAGCGTCTAGATGGAATTTTGAATCAAAACAAAATTTTATAATTAACGACTCAAAAACTAAGAATGACATGTTTATTAATTTCATAGTTTAGTATTTGATTATATATAAGCCCTCATTTGAGATAACATATTATTACAAAAATAAAGAAATAAAAAAGCTATATAAAGAATTATAAGTGAGGCAAATAAAATTCTAGAGAAAATAATTAAAAATTTAGTTAATTATTTGCAAATATGTTTGAAAAAAGGCAATATTTAACAATAAGTGCAAAAAAACAAAAAAATCAGACACTATTTACAATTCATTCGTGATTACTATGATATAATATACATTAGTACAGGAAAAAAATGGCAATATTGTGAGTACATATACAACGATAATTATGCACAATTTTTTGAAGATTACTTTTTGGAGGTGGATAGTAAATGTATTTATTAGAAGTATTAAAGAAAATTGTCAGTGATAAGAAAATTGATTCATTAGCTATTTTTGTTGATATGGATGGCGTTATTGCAGATTATAGATTTGGTGAAGGAGAAAATATAAAAAATAATGTTCCGGGAACTTATTTAAAAAAACGACCTATTTATACAACAATTAATAATTTAAAAGAAATAAATGCTGAAGAAACATTTGAAATTTATATTTTAAGTTCCTGCTTTTTTAGGGAACAAGCAGAAGAAAAAAATGAGTGGCTTGATAAGTATGCTAATTTTATAAAACAAGAAAATAGAATTTTTACTTATAATGAAAGTTTTGAATCACGAAAAGATGCAAAAATTCGAGTTATTAAGGAAAAATTGAAATCAAATAAATATGAATATGCAGTATTAATAGATGATACTCATGACATTTTGTTTAAAGGGATTAAAGAAATTGGAGATAAATTTTTACCATTTCACGTTAGTACATTAATTGATTAGGAGGAATTTTATGAATTATGATGTTATTATTGATGGATATACAGATGAACCCTCAGGGTTGGGTGTTCCACCATTTTTAAGTGTCCATTCAAGATATATTGCAGGGGCATTGTCACAGCAGAAAAGGAATTATTATTATTTAACAATAGATGATTTAAGATATTTTGATGGAGAAAAACATTTTGAAAAATCATTTAATAAGAGAATTTTAAATACAACTAAGAATAAAGATAATATAAAACAAATATTATATGGTGCAAACAATATATATGTAGTTATGGGATGTTTTGTAAAATATGAATATGTTTCAGCAGAACCACCAACTTTTTTAGAAATGGAAAAACTATTAAATAAATATAGCTTAAAAGAAACTAACAAGGTTTTATTTTATTCACTTGGTGGTAATGAATTGACAAGAAGACATATTAGAAAAACTGTTCCAGAAAATTTATTTAATGATATTATTTTTGGTAATACGTATAATTATTTTATTGATAATTTAGGGAATAAATTTAATCCAAATTATGAAAAACTAAAAGATATAGCAATTGCTTCTAGTGACATTTTAAAGCAATTGGAAAGACCATTAGTTATTGAAATAGAAACTGCTACTGGATGTAATAGAAAACCTGGATGTACTTTTTGTATAGAAGGAATGAGAGGATTACCATTACAATTTAGAGAAAGAGAAGATATTGTAAAAGAAATCCAAAGTTTGTATGAAGCAGGAGCTTTATATTTCAGACTAGGAAGACAACCAAATTTTTATGCTTATAAGGAATGTAATGCTAAAGAAATTGAATTACTTTTTAAAGAAATATGGGAAAAATGTCCAAACATTAAAACACTTCATATAGATAATGTTAGTCCTCACAATGTCAACACAAAAGAAGGTGAAGAGATTACTAAAGTGGTTGCTAAATATACAACTGACGGGAATATTACACCTTTTGGAGTTGAATCTTTTGATCTGAATGTTAGAAAAAAATGTAATTTAAATGGGACTATAGATGATATTCATAAGTCAATAGCTATTATTAATAAATACGGTAAAGAACGTGGAAAGACAGGTTTACCTAAATTATTACCTGGCATAAATATTATTTATGGGTTAGATGGTCAAACGGAAAAAACTTTACAATATAATTTAGATAATTTTAAGAAAATATTAGATTCTGGAAATTTTGTTCGAAGAGTTTTTGTTCGAAAATTAACTTCACCTTATGGAGAACAATTTGATCATTATAATGAAGAAATGTTAAAAGAATTTCATGTATGGAGTGATACTTTTGAAAAAGAATTTATTGTTCCAATGTTACAACAAGTTTTTCCTATTGGTTTAGTTATTTCAGAATTAAGAATGGAAATGTATAAAGATGGTAATTCAATTTTAAGGCAAATGGCAACTTGTCCAGTTAGGGTTGTTATTAAAAATAAAAAATTAGAATTAGATCATTTTTATAAAATTAAAGTAATTGGATATATAGGGAATAGAACAATTTTAGGTGAAGTTTTATGAAAAAAATAGGATTACTAATTCCAAAAACTAATTTAACTGTAGAACATGAATTACAGTATTTATTTAATGAGCGTATTTTAAATTGTAATGATTATGTTTTTTATGTTGCAAAGTTAGATTATAAGACTAGTTATAAGGAAAATAAGGAACAATATTTGAAAGATTTGGCAGAAGATAGTAAAAGTAAAATAGAAGATTTAAAATATTTGGGTGTTGATTATGTCGGATATTTTTGTACATCATCTGCTATTGTTAGTAATAATTTAAATATTTTAAATAATCCAGCTCAGGCATTAATTGAAGAAGCAAAGTTAAAAAACATAAAGAAATGTTTATTGATTACACCATATAATGATGAACTTGGTGGGAAGGTTAAAGATGAACTTGAAAATAATTATATTCAAGTAAATAGAATGCTTAATTTAAATTTAATTAATACTAAAGATTATTTTGATTTTGGAAAAAATAATCTTGAAAAATTTATTATTGATAATTATCAAAGCGATGATGGAGATATTGTTATTTCCTGCACAAATCTTCCAACTTTGCAATTGATTAGTGATATTGAAAAAAAACTAAATGTAAAAGTAATTTCTAGTAATTCAAGTTTATTTTCTAAAATAATTAGAGAAAATTCGTTAGGAGGAGTATATGGAAAAGACAGAATATAAAAATATGCTTGACATATGTAGTCGACAGGATAGTGTGCGTGAAGATGTTTTTAAAAATCATGATGATAATATGTGGTGGCCATTAAAAGTAACAGATTATCGAAAAAGGTTATTAATTGCTGGGCTTTCTACTAGAATATCTTATAATATGATTCGCAGTTATCAAAAAGTAATTGATAATTTAGATAGCTTTAATTATGATGAAATAAAAAGTATGTCAGAAGAGCAGATAAAAGAAGTTATCAAAGGATTAGGATTATCAAATACAAGATATAAATATATTAGCTCAATGATTAATTTTATTGAACAACATTCAGAAGAATTAATAAAGTTACCAAATGAAGACTTGATTGAATTAATTGCTAAAAATGTTTCTGGAGCATCTTATAAAGTAGCTCAATGTTGTGTTCTTTATATGCGAGGATATTATAAATCGGGAATCATGCCAGTAGATAGTGGTATGAAGGATGTGGAATTGCCTTGTTTAGGATTTCCTGTATATAAAACAGCCATTGGACATGATTATTTGAGAAAAGAATTAGAAACTTTAACTAAAAATTTAGATTTGAAAGATGTTATAGAAAGAAATGGATATGGTGGTTTAAATATTCCTGATACTTCTAATGCTACTTGGTGGAGTCATTTAGTATTAATTTATTATAAAAGGCATTTTTGTAATAAACATAACCCTGAAGAATGTCCTCTCGCTAAAACAGGGGAAAAAGTTTTATGTAAATGTAAAAAATAGTGTGGAATAGAGGTGCATATTATGCTAATTGTTGAAGGGATGGATGGAGTTGGTAAAACAACTTTAGTAGATTATTTTGTATTGAATGGTATGAGAAAACATCATTTTGATTATGATGTAAATAATATGGATTTAATAACTAAATATATGCAAATATTAAAAGAGGATACTAGTCATTTAGTATTAGATCGTTCCTTTATAAGTGAAATGGTATATGGACCAGTTTTAAGAGGTAAAAGTAAGATAGATTTAGAGGAATATAAAAAACTTTTAATAGCATATAGACAATCTAATACATCTATTATATATTTGACTGCTTCAAAAGATGATTTATTATTGAGAAGAGCATCTGATATTAGTGATTATAATACAATTATGCAATATTATAATTCTCTCAATGAACAATACAATTCTATTATGAAATATAGTGAAGATTATATTGATGTTTATCATTATAATACTAGTTTAGAAAATGAATTACAGATTCAAGAAAAAGTTAAGAGGTTAATTCGATGATTGATATATGTTTTATTGGTAATAGTTCACTTGACTATATTTCAACTACAAATGGTCAAAGAGAGGCTTATGGTGGGAGTGCAATATATAGTTCATTATCTTGCAGAATTTGTTCAAATAAAAATATTGCAATTATAAGTAATGTAAACAAAGAATTAAATGATTTATTAAAATGTCATAATATTATAAATTTAGGCAATGTAAATGATGATATTACAGTATTTAAATTAGATGAAAGTAAAGGAAGTTGTGAAGGGTTATATTATTATGACAAGCCTTTTATGTTTTATAAAATGATTAATATAAACCACTTACATATTTCTTTTAGAAAAGGAGTGGATATAGATTCTATATTGGGTAATCCTAATATTACATTTCAAACATTATCTATTGATGTGATGATTCATAGTATAGAAGATATGATACCTTATATTGTAAAGTATAAAGATAAAATAAAATACTTATTTTGTAATATGAAAGAATATGCATTGATAAAAGAACAAGTTAAATCGATTCCTTATAAAATTATTACAAATGAAGATAAACCGATAGTTGTCATAACACCAACAGAAAACTTAAGCTTTCCCGTACAGAAAAAAAGTAAAATTATTTCATCTACTGGTGCTGGAGATACTTTTATTGGTGGCTTTTTATCCCAATATATAGATGGTAAATCTATTAATGAATCTGTTTCTTGTGGAATAAGAAATAGTCAAATGTCTTTAGAAAGATATGGGGCATTAGTAAATTTTGATAAAACAATCAATACATTTGATTTAATAAATTACAAATATCTTCCAAACAATATAATTGTGATTGGTAATTCTTGTTCTGGTAAAACTACATTTATTAATTATTTAAGAAAATATTATGATATTTATATGGACATAGATGATTTAGAACCTTTGATAGAAACATTTATGTTAGATGATAAATCATTAGTGTTAAGTAAAGAACAATTTGCTCGATTAAAGGATAATTTAACATTTATGAAAAATATTTATGAGGAATATTTTGAAAGTTATGGCGATATCAATCATTATACCATAAAGGCTATTGATGGAAATGGACATAATATTGTTAGACCTATTTTATGGGATATGATTTTAGAAAAAGCAGTTTCTGTCTTACATTCTGAAAACAATATAATTCAATTTTCTCGTGGTAGAGATGAATTATATGAGAAAAAATTTGGGAAAAATATTTATAAAAGAAGTATAGAATCTATGATTGATTATGTTCCAAATAAAGAAAACACTATTATTGTCAATTTAGTATCACCGTTAGATATTAGAAAGAAAAGAAACTATATAAGATATGAAAATGGTGGACATTTTGTTTCCGAAGATACAATGGATAAAGTATATGATAAAGACTATTTTTCATATACGGAAACTGAATATAACACAGGATATATAGTGGTGAAAAATAAAAAATATCCTGTTATTACAATTTATAATGATAAAACACTTAACACTATTGAACTTGATGAATTTTTGTATTATAATTTAGATAGAGTAATAAATTATTATAATGAATTTAATATGGAGGTAAAAAATGAATTTAAAACAAGTCCAAAAAGATATTTGGCAAAACAAAATAAATAAAGGCTTTAATACAACAAATGTAGAAAAAGAATTTTGTTTTTTATATGGTGAAGTAGCTGAAGCTTTTGAAGCCTATAGAAAGAAAAAAGATAATTTAAACGAAGAACTTGCTGACATTGCAATTTATTTAATGGGATTGTCAGAAATGTTAGGTTTTGATTTAGAAGATGAAATTATGAAAAAAGTTTCTAAAAATGAAAAAAGAGTATATAAAAATGTTGATGGTACAAATATTAGAGTTAGTGATTAAGAAGAATATAATTTCTTCTTTTTCACTATTTTGAATTTTTTTATGGTATATATGATGTAAATATTATATAAAAATTAATACATAGATATATTTGATTATTTTATAAAGCAAATTTTATTTTGCTGGCATAAAAAATAAAAAATTTTATGCTATAATCAAGGAAAAAATTGGTCGTTCTCGTGTTAGGACAGAATTTTTAAATAGTATGTCGCAATTTTGTGGCGAATTTAATCAAAAGATATTTAAAATAATTGAAAAATTTAGTTAGTTATTTAAAAATATGATTTGAAAAAAGCAGAGTTTTACAAGAAAAAATAAGGATTTTAAAAAAATCAAACACTATTTGAAATTGTAACTGACTTTCTCCTAAGCAATAGGTCGATGGTTCAAATCCATTCGGGGACGCCACAGAGATAATTTCCCTTGCATGTCAAGGGTTTTATTATGTCATAATAATTTTCAAGACATTATAAAATTTTATAAATTATCTAAATTTCCGAGGTTCATCCACAATATAATAAGTATTAATAGGCATGCTTTTTTCTAACTCTTTATATTTCTTTTTACTATTTAAAGCCCAGACAAATATTTCTTTTTTATAATCCTTAACCTTTTTAACACTATAGCTACTAATAGCAATAAAATCATATTCATCATCAATATGTAAAGAGTTTATTACTGATCCAATAAGTAAGCCACATTTTAAGAAATTATACTTTTTCTTTAATTTTTTAATGATATTCTCATTAAAACTCATAATATAAATATTTTTCTTTAAAAACTTAGATATGGCTTTATAAAAATATTTAATAAATTCCTCTTCATCAAAACCTTCATACTTTATCTCAATAAGAATAATTTTATCATTAGGAATAATTTTTAAAAAATCTTTAATAGTACTAATTCTACACACCACATCTTTACTACCAAAATTATAATTTTTAAGTTCTTTCAAAGTCATATTCTTAACAAAACCAGAACCATTACTAGTTCTATTAATAGTCATATCATGAATAACTACTAACTTTTTATCTTTAGTTAATCTAACATCAACTTCTATTCCCTTAACATAATCATAACTTAAAGCCTCTTTAGCAGCCCATAAAGTATTTTCTTTATATTTTTTATTATTAAGCCCGCGATGAGCAATCAAATTTGACATATAATCACCACTAAAGTATATGAAATTATAAAAAAAATAATAAAACTCTTGACCTAAAGTAAGCTTTAAGTATTAATATAAATATAAGAGGTGATGTAAAAATTAAAAGTCTTTATTTTGAATGCTACAGTGGTATAAGTGGGGATATGATCGTAGGAGCCCTTTTAGATTTAGGAGCTTCAAAAGAAAAACTTCTAAAAGCTTTAGATAGTATTCCTGCTAAAGGTTATAAAATCGAAATAAAAAAAATAGAAAAATCAGGAATAGCTGTAACAGATTTTAATGTCATTCTAGATGAAATGCATGAAAATCATGATCATGACAACAATTACTTACACGGTGAATCTGATATCAAACATCATGATCATTATCATCGCAATCTTGAAGATATCAAAGAAATTATAGATAAAACTGCTATAAATGATAATACTAAAAATATAGCTAAGAAAATATTTACTATCTTAGCAGAAGCAGAAAGCAAGGCTCATAATAAAAAAATAGAAGAAGTTCATTTTCATGAATTTGGAGCCATTGATTCGATAATAGACATAATATCTATAGCATTCTGCATAGATGATTTAAAAATTAAAGAAGTTATACCATCAATATTATATGAAGGAACAGGAACTATTAGATGTAGACATGGAATAATACCCGTTCCAGCTCCTGCCACTTTAAATATAATAGAAAAATATAATTTAGTTATGCACCAAACTGATACCCAAGGAGAATTAGTAACTCCAACTGGCGCTAGTGCTCTAGCAGCTTTGAAAACTAAAGAAAAACTTCCTCTAAAATATAAAGTATTAAAAATAGGTATGGGAAGTGGCAAAAGAAATTATCAAACATCAGGAATTTTACGAGTAATGATAATTGAAGAAGAAAAATAAGAAAGGAAGAGATAAATTGGAAAAAGCTAAAGTTTATTTTTGTAAAACTAGTTTAGGATTCTAAAATAAAGAAAGAACAAATAGATATTGTTCTTTTTATATAGTAAAACCATAAGCAATTATGCTTATGGTTTAAAGAGGATTACGCTAAGAAAAAGCTCATATTATTTTATAATATTCTATTAATTGATACACTAGCAGAATATAAATCATTTGGCACTAATTTTATATCAATTCCAGAAGTATTTATTAATCTATAGCTAGCACCAGGTAAAGCTTCAAAAATAGCATTACCGCTAATAGTACCAGTATCACAACAAGTTAATTTATTGTGAGTTGAAGAATGAGCAATTAGAACATCATTAGGCCAAAATTGATGGAATTCAATTCCTAATGTTCTAGGATCACAGTTACTATTATTTTTATCACTATGTCTAGCATTTATCCACCAATGGATGGCATAGATACCGGCTTCAGGTATTGTAAAATCTCCAGTAAGAGGATTATAAGTTATTTTATTAGATATATTAGTAGTTTGGAATAAAACTGGTTGTTGATGACTAATAGTTGAATCAGTTTCATCGTGAACCATAGCATAACTATTTAAAGTTTCTACTCCAGGTCCAGTAGGTCCAGTTGCTCCTTGAGGTCCAGTAGGCCCAGTAGCACCTTGAGGTCCAGTAGGCCCAGTAGCACCTTGAGGCCCAGTAGGACCGGTTACCCCTTGAGGACCAGTATTGCCAGTATTGCCAGTAGCACCTTGAGGTCCAGTAGGCCCAGTAGCACCTCTAGGTCCAGTAGGCCCGGTAGGACCAGTTTTACATAGACAATCGATTACTTTACATAAACAATCATCTTTTTCTGGTTTATCAGGTATTAATATTTCATCTTGATTGACATTGGTTTTTTCGTCATTCATTTTCATCTCTCCTTTCACAATATCATATGAAGTATTAAGAAAATATCGCTAACAAACAACTAATATTTAGAAAAAAATTAAAAAAAGTTTCATTTTTTAGATACATTTTAGATACATATTTACTAATTTTAAACTATGTAAATAGTATTTATTAACTAGTATTAAAGTTTACAGCACATATACCTAGTTATATGAATTACAAAATTAAAAAAATAATATAAAAAAATTTAAAACTAAATTTTCTATTTTCTTTCTGATAAAAATTGTTAAACATTAGTTAAAATGATACCGATTTATAATGTGGATA
>URXR01000048.1 GCA_900551925.1 uncultured Mycoplasmatota bacterium
ATCGGAATCTTTTTTATTAATGATAAGGTATCTTTTTAAAAAAGGATTAACATTTTTAAAACTTTTATTGACTAAGTATTAAATTTATTGTACAATTAAATTGTCTTATTTAAGACATACATTACTAAAAATTTACAGGTTTCTGTAATAAGGCTTAATGCCTTAGGTTTGATCAAACCATAATGATCTTAAAAACAGGCTTTTGCCTGTTTTTTCTTATTCAAATACTATTAAATTATTTATAGAAATTTCTTCTTCAATTTTTTTTGTTCCACTAAACATTATCATGCTATTATATTGTTTTTCGGTTACTTGGATCATCCTTATATTTCCTGTTTTAGGACAATTTGCTTTAATCCTATTAATATGTTTATTTAAGTCATCATTATTTTTGCATATCCTTGAATATACTGAATATTGCATCATTATAAATCCATCATCTAATAGGTAATTTCTAAATTTTGTTGCTATTTTTCTTTCTTTCTCTGTAACAACAGGTAAATCAAACATTAATATTATTCTCATAAATCTATTATTCATATATAATACTTGGTAAATCTAGTTTTACTTCACCTGTTTTGAAAGATTTTATATAGCTTTTTATTAAAATTCCTATACTATATTCAACAGTATATTTTTTCCCATTATGCTCTATTTCTTTGTTTAATAAATTTATAAGTTTTTTTCTATATTCAAAAGATAATGGATAGCATATATCATCTTTACTGTCATATACAAATTTATCTATGATACATCTATATGGTTCTAAAAAATCATATGCTAGATTAAAATTATTTATTTTGGAGTTATGGTGTATTCCCAAATATGTATTTAAACCATAAACTGCTAAATTTCTAATAATTGCACTAGCTATTATGGTATATCCATAGTTCAATGCTGCGTTTATTGCATCATCATAAAATCTAATAAATTTATTCCCAAATAAACCTCTGAAATAGATTTTGGCTGATAAGCCTTCTCTATTTTTTTTATCTCCTTCAGTTATTTCGTTTAAATATTCATTAAGTTTAGAGATTGGAAAATCTTCTTTTGTTGTCATTTCAAGCACTCTAATGCTATTTTCAATTTTCTTTTTTACTATTTGATTCCATAGCTCTTCTTTATAATTATCTTTTTGCTTTAATTGTTGGTTAAATACATCTAATTGTTTAAAATGGTAGTTATATGGGTACATTATTGAAACAGGATTAAACTTTTCATCACATACAATTAATGATATAGAATTTTTTCCAAATTCTGCAAGTAATCTAGCAGTAATTATTGTTGCAGAATCTTCTAATAAAACATAATTAATATCTTCAAGTGGTATTTTTGATAAATTAGTTTCTTTAGTTATTATAAGCTGGTTATCTTGAAAATTTATTTTATCACTTTTCTTAATTACTACCTGTCTATAACCCACTTATTTCTCCTAGTATGTTAATTTTTAATTTTTCTATGTTTTGTATAGTAGAAATAGTTATGCAATATTGTGTTCTTTCTTTTTTAAATATATTGTTTTCTCCAATTAAATCATAACTATCCCCAATAATACTTTTTATTTCAATCATTCCACTCGAAGCTCCTACTACATAACCTATAGATTGCTTACCTTGTTTATTAGTTACTTTTATTAAATCATTTTTATTTAGTTTTAAAATAATATCATATTTTTCCTTCATGTCTTGATAAGTTGTTAATATATAATTTTCACCTTGAGCGTATTCTAATTTAACATTAAAATCTTTATTTTTTGTTTTTTTATTCATTTGTTTAATATCGAATAAATCGTATGCAATAAAATATAATTTTTTATCTTCTTTGTTTTTTGACTTTAAAATATCTATTTGATAAATTCCGCTTTTTTCTACATTACTATTATTTATCATATGTCCAGTATTTTTATATGGAAGATATATTTTTATTTTCTTTATTTCTTTATGTTCTTTGTCATTTGCGTTTATAGGGTATTTACCATTATTAGCTTTTAAAGCTTCTTGTCCTGTTGTATTATTGCCAAGCCATGTTATTATTGCATTATATATATCTTTTGATCCACTTTTTTTATCAGGTATATTTTCTAAATCCCTTTTCTTTAATTTCTCTACTGGTACTTTTAACGTTTTATATATTTTATCATCTAATTTTTTTATACCATAGTAAGTTTCTTCATGTAACTGGCCCGACATTTTTGTCTTAGCTAATGATGGTGTTAGTACTTTTAAATCTTTAAGATTATTTTCTGAATATGTCCTTAATGTTTTTAAATTTTCTTTCATAGTATTTAAATCACGTTCATAAACTCTTATTTTTGCTTCTTGGACAAAATTTTCATATGGAGTTGGAAATTCTAATTTTGCAATATTGTGTCTTCCATAATGAATATGATCTTTACTTATTTCTTCTTTTAAATATTCTTTAAATTCTTTTTCACATACTTCACCTGTTTCATCAATATAATATGTTCCGTTATATTTTTTGTATTCTTCTTCATCCATGTTTTCAAGTTTATTTTTAACTAAACCATCAATATATCTACTATACTTTTCATATAGAGTTATTTTCTGCTGTAATGATGTGTTTATTGAAGCTATAATTAAGGCATCCATTGCATGATGAAGATGATTATCTCTATCTTTTTTCACTTCTTTTTTAAATTCTTCGGGCATTATATATGTTTTTGATATATAACTGTGTATTAATCTATTTAATCCCCATCTTGCTCTTAGCTTCGCAGTTAATTTTCCTGAAAACATATTAACTTTTTCTACATTTAAATAAGCTTTTATTAATGACGATAGTTCTCTACTTATATATTTAGTGTCATTTAGGTTTTGTTCTCTCATTTCTCTTGCTGTGTCTAAATCTAATTTTTTTAACAAATAATTATCTTTTTTCTTATTTGGTATTGCTAAGCTATTTATAAAGTTTTCAAATGATTCCCATTTTTTTGTATTTCCGAACCATTCATATGGAGTTCTATCCTTTTTATCTTGATTTTCTTTAGTCAGTACCAGTGTTTTGTTTAAGTAATTGTCATCATATGTCCTAGAATAAGGCAAAATATGATCTATTTGTACCAAATTGTTTTGAAATAAATCTTCTATTTTTATCTTTTTTAGACTATATCCACAACATTCTTTTTGCTCTTTCCATAATCTATATTTTAATAAATCATTCCCTTTTACCTTATCTGTCGAAGAAAATAAACCTAGTTCTACTAAATGTTCCTTAGCTATTTCGTTTTCTTTTTGTTTTTCTATTTGATATTTTTCTATCTCTCTTCTTTCTTTTTTTGTTTTAGCAAGCTCATTAGCTGTTTCTATATTAATTGCTTGTGGTAGGCCATATTTTTTAATAATTGCATTCAAAACTTTTCTTGCTTGAGATAATGCCCTAATTACTCTTTGATTTTTTATGGTACTGATAGCATTAATTGGTAATAACAAATCATGTTTTTCTTTATCTGAATATAAATCGGAATGCTTGTAATTTAGCGATAGCATAGCTTCATCATATCTTTTTCCTTCCAACATTAATGGTATCAATTTTTTTATAATATTAGTAGAAAGCATTAAGTGATCTTTAAAATTTGGTAATGCAATAATAAAATTATCATCATTATATTTTTCAGGAAAAATAGATTCTTTTTTTATGACTTCTTTTATATCATCATTAGTTTTATAATTAGTGCATAATAAAGCTAATTTATCTAATAATTCTACATTATCACGTATTTCTTGCCAATGTTCTTTTCCAAAAGTTTTTTCTATAACTTTTCTCATTTTGTGATAGCCTTCTAATTCAAATAGTTTTTTATTGTATAAAGCTTTATTATATAAATTATCATATAATTTTTTTTCTTCATTATTTAAATTACTAATATCTACTCTAGTATCTTTAGATATGTTTAATTGTGCTTTTAAATCTTCAATTACTTTTATGTATTCTTTTTTTGTTAATTGTAAATTCTTAAATTTAACACTATCTTTTCTAATTATTTTATTAACATCGGTATATTTAATATCATTTTTTGTTTTTGCTTGTTCTAATAATTTTTTTATTTGTTCTTTAGTTAGAGATGTATATTCTGTTTCTTCAGTTTTATATCTTAAATTTATTAATTTAGAAAGTCCTACAAATAATTCTGAACTAAAAGCTCTTTTAGGGGCACGAGGTTCATGATCAAATCGACATTCTCCAACCATTTTTTCTATTAAATCTCCTCCATAAGGGGAATCTCCTCCAGGGCCTTTTGAATAATGTCTTTGACTTTTCCAGATTTCGATATATGATTGTTTAAATTTTTTATTAATAAGCCCAAATTTTATCTGCTTATCTAAAACTTTATTAATTTCATCCTCATACATTTCTCTTGTTACTGATATCTTATAGTCATCAGGACTGTTTTTAATTTTTTGTTTAAATTTTTCATCTTTTACATACATTTCTGATACTGTTTCATAATGTTTTTCGTTCATTAATTTTTCATTTTCTTTTATTGCTGAAAGTACTTTACCTAATTGTTTATCATTATTTTGGTCTTCTCTATTAGACTTATAGCCTCTTTTTTTTGCATAATGCACTAATATAATACATAATTCTTCATCAGTTAATTTTCTATCTAATGCTTCTACTTTTAATATATATGGGTTTGTATGATGTTTTTTATAGTATTCTTTTATCATGTTACTATATAAATTTGTTAATTGATTGTTTTTTTCTGATACTACATCATTTTCATTTACTTTACCTTTTAAATATTTGTTTTCATATAATAAATTTCTTACTCTGTCTACTCTAAATTCTCTTCTTCTTATTATTCTCCTAGCTCCGCGTTTTTCTCTTCTTGCTTTGGCTTTACTATCTCCACTTGTTTCCTCTCCCGGTGAAAATATTCTACTACCTGCATCAATTATTCGAAAAGGATTATCATTATCATCTAATTCTAATAAACCCCAACCAACTGATGATATTCCAATGTCTAGCCCTAATATATACTTGCTTTTTTCCATAAATTTCCTCCTTTTTACCTAATTCTATCATATTTTGTCATATTGTGGGATTTTTTTTATGCATTTTGCGTAAACAAAAAGGACAAACCATATTATTTAGTTTGTTCTTTATCTATTTTCAAATATTTTCTAGGACCTTTGTGAGGTATAAAGTGAGTGATAAACTTATTAGAACCATTACTAATTATGTAAAAATAGCCTAAACATGAAAATACTATGGCTCCTAGAAAGTTTACGAGTAAATCTTTCATAGTGTCGTTTAAACCAATGTCTAAATAGCCATCATTAATGGTTACTATTTCATTGCCATTTTTATCATATAAAATAGTGTGATCAATATTTTCTATTAAAATAGCATTATTATTGTTTTCGGGATCAAAGTTTACAGAAGATATAGTTTCTAACACTTCATCTTTTTGCATATCTACTTTTAAAATTTTATCTGTTCCATATTCAAAGAATTCCCAAAGAACTCCGATAGTCATGGAAAAACAAAAAGCTACTAAGCATAAATAAATTGGAGATAAACTTATTTTCTTACTATTACTGTTTAGTAAATAAACTAAAGAGAAGCCTACCGCAGCAGATAGAAAACCATTTATAGTATGAAGAATACTATCCCAAAAAGGAATCAAATCATAAAAGTTTTGAATTTCTCCTAGAATTTCAGCAGAAAAAATAAAAAGAAAAATTATTATTTCTAGAGTATTAGGTAAAGTTATTTTTAAACTTCTTTGAATGAAAAAGGGCATAAATAATAAAACTAATGATAATAAACATAAAAGGGCATTATGAATATCTCCTCTTATTATTTGTAATATCATACATATAATTACTAATAATCTTAAAATCATATAAACAACTAAAGAGCTTCTTTTGGTTTCTTTATATCTTTCTTTAACTAGCTTATTTAATTTCATACTACTATCTCCTTTTTTATAATTATTTTATCATTAAAATAATTTATTGTATATATTTAATATGGTTTGTGATATAATTTTAATATAAAAGGAGAGTGCTTATGAAAAAGAAAAAAACTATAATTGTTGTTATTATAATTGCTAGTTTAATAGTTCTAAGTGTTTTAGGGTATTTTGGTTATAAGTTTTATTTAATAAATAAATATGAAACTGTAGTAAATCAAACAGCTTTAGCTAATTTAAATTCAAATTCTGAAATCGTAATTATGCCTAATAATGGTGGAAATAATGATTATACCTCATATGAAAATATTAACTTTGTACTCCCACAAGGGTTTGAAATTATTAGTACTGCTAATAATAATGATAATAATAATTTTAATCTTGAAGATTATTATTTGAATTATGATAATGGACGTTATGATGCTAGTATTTCAGTTGGAGTATATCCTAATTTGTATAATGCCTTAACTAATAATGATAATTCTTTTTTCAATCTTGATTCTATTAAAGATTTAGATACAGTTAAGTTATTAAACAATGAAGAAATATATAATAACACTATTTTATATGAAGAAATGTTTGAAGAATATGGAGAAGTTTCTGATGTCTTTGATGAAGCAAAAGATATAAAACTAAATTATTTACTTAATAATTTATACAATACTGTAATTGGTGATAAAAATATTACTTTAATAGATGAAGGATTAGAAGGGTATATGATTACTGTTAATAACAATCAGTATGAAGTTCATTTATTAAGTGGTCAAAATGAATATATATTTATTTTTAAAAATGAAAATAGTAATTATTTTAACAAAGCTGTAATACAAGACTTTTTATATAATGTTGTTTTATAGAGAATAATTAAAAAGGATTGTGAGATAAGACTCATAATCCTTTTTGTTTAGTTATGTATATTAATTATTTTCTAATAAATCAAAAAAGCAACTTATAATAATTTGATTTATAATTTGAAATATTTCGACTTTTTTAACACATGGCGATTGATGTCATCTTTTAAAACAGTTAGATAAAACGATTCCTTGTGTGTATGTTAATTTTGCTTGAGTGGGATTGTAAGTATTGAATAAAAAATATTTATATTATATATAACTAATTAAATATTTATTAAAACAACTCTTCAAAGTTTTTCCACTTCTCAGGTTTTTCTCTATATGAATAATATTGTGCACTAGAATAATATTTAAATATGTTATTATCTAATATTACTAATCCTCCTATTATATTTTTTCCCTCATAGCGTTCTTCACTAATATATTTATAAAGTGCATTAGATTTATCTACATTATCATTTTCATTAAATCCAACTGCTTTAGTGTCAAAGATTCCAATTCGTCCATCTTTAAAAGAGACAATAAAATCAGGTTGAAAAGTGGATCCATTTTCTTTTTTTATGCCAAAGTTTGATTCCATATGTTCATCTCCATTTTTCCAAAACCAATTTAAATTACTTTTATGTTTTTCTAAAAAATTAATAAATTGTAATTCAAGAGAATCCACTTTTTTATTTATATCGCATGGCATATATAATGGATGATAAAAAGATATAGTTGCTTCAACTTTAACATTTGTTTCTGGATTATAATTTTTTGATTCTGGTATTTTCCAGTCATTATTATATCTTCCTTGATTTTTAGATTCAATATCTTTTGCATGAAATTCTTTATATTCTTTTAAAGCATTACTGAGTATTATATTAAATATTTCTTCATTTCTAACAATTATATTTTGAATTTTGATAATACCACCGTTTGAAGGTTGAAGATCTAAATATTTTCTAAAAACTGATAAAATAGCTGTTTTTAATTTAGAAATTGATCGACTTTTAGAAAAATCACCTATATTCTGTAATAACAATTTATTATATTTTTGTTCTAATTCATCAGATGATAAAGATAAATAGATTGTACTATCTTCACTTATTACCAAATTACTATCAAAGGTATGTGTATCAATTTCTACATCACTCACTATAAAATCGGTTTTATCATAATCTGTTTTTATTCCTTTTTTTATCATTTTATTTAATGACTCTTCTGGATCTGGTATTTCTAAATCTTTATATTCTATATCAAAAAAATTACAAAAAGATTTTTCGAAAAAGATAGAATATTGGCTTGTAATATCCCCGAAATCAATTCTGTTTTTATAATATGATTTTAATTTTATATTTTTATATTCACTTGTTTTTCTAGAGCATATAGATTTAATTATATTAGGATTATATATTTCTCTTTTTATTTCAATTGACTGAACATTAGTATATACATATGCTGTATTAAGTTCGTCACAGTCATAATGTTTAGCTTCAGGCATTCTTAAAATTCTGCCAACTGTTTGGATTTCAAAAGTTATACTATTGGTTTCTCTAAATTTAACTAGGATATGAGCTCTTGGGCAATCCCACCCTGTATCAACTGCTTGTTTAAATAATAAGAATTCTACTTCACCATTATTTTTTTGTAAACTATCACCTTCAATATTAACTTTATCTTCACTCAACCAAATTGCAATTTTTCCACTATCTTGTTTTATCCCTTTTGTTTCTAAAAATTCCAATACAGCTTTTTTCTTTATCTCTCCCGCCTCTGAATTTGGCAATTGAATCAATACAAGAGGATTGACATTTGAGTAACATTTTTCATATAAAGATTTTAAATATTCTCTTTTTTGATATGCACTTTCTAATATCAATTGTTGTGAAGATAATTCATCACTAGAAATTTGAGCTATATCTTTGTTTATTATAATTTCTTTTTTTATCATTCCCTCTTCTATAACATCATTAGGACATACTGATATTCTCATTTGCATATCAGAACTTAGAACTGGTGTTGCACTCATTTCTATTGTTAAAAATGGTTTTATAATATCATCTCGTAATTCTCTTGCTCTTATTGTATTTGCAGATTTATGGCTTTCGTCAATAATTAATATAATTTTAGTACCATTATTTCTAGTATTTTCAAGTACTTCGATGAAATTTATATCATCTTTATTTTTCATGACATTATTTGTATATTCGCCAGTTATTTTATCTTTTTCTCTGATTTTTTCCCAATTAAGAAAAACAACTTCATTTTTTCTTATCGATTTTCTTTTTCCAAAAAATTCATTTTCAAGGAGGCTACAGTCTATTAATGAGGAAATATTATTTTTAACACTTTTATAACTTTGAAAATGAAGATTTCCAGCACCTATAGAAACCCATAAAAAGCATAAATTCAATTGAGAATCTCTTACTATTTCAGAAATATAATTAGTTAGCATAAATGTTTTACCACTACCAGTTGGAGCTTGAAATACTATAGTTTCATTGTCATCGGTATCAAAATACATTTTTGAAGCAGTAACTAATTGTTTAATTGCCTTTTCTTGATATCTTTTTAATTGCTTCATCTTAAATCTCGTATAATCAATCTTATAGAAATATTAATCTATTTGATTGATCCCTTTCTATT
>URXR01000049.1 GCA_900551925.1 uncultured Mycoplasmatota bacterium
ACCTTTGTTTGTTATCCACATTATAAATCGGTATCATTTTAACTAATGTTTAACAGAAAAAATACCAGTTTAGCCCAAAAAAAATACCAGTTTACCCCAAAAATTGACTTTTAAAATTAAAAATGCTACTCTAATAAAAAAGTTTAAGGAGGTACTTATGATTTATGTAATTACTGGCCCAACCGGAGTAGGTAAAACTAAACTTAGTATTATGTTAGCTAAAAAATTAAATGGTATAATTATAAATGCTGATAGTATGCAAGTATATAAACAGTTAAATATTGGTACAGCTAAGATAAAAGAAGAAGAAAAAGAAAATATTCCCCATTACTTATTTGATATAGTAAATGTAGATGAAGATTTTAATGCTTATTTATACCAACAAAAGGGAAGAAAGCTCCTTGAAGAATTTAAAGATAGAAATATTATTATTGTCGGAGGAACAGGACTTTATATAAAAGCTTTACTATACGATTATACCTTTGATGATAATAATAATAAAAATACTAAACTTTATGATTTTAAAATAATTGGACTAACTATAGATAGAGATAAATTATATAATATAATTGATAAAAGAGTAGATCAAATGATGGAAGAAGGATTACTCGAAGAAGTAAAAAGTCTTTATAATCAAAAAATAACTACCAGAGCTCTAAAAACAGCGATTGGCTACAAAGAATTATATGATTATTTAGATAATAAAACTAAACTAGAAGAAGCTATTGCTAAAATAAAACAAAATTCTAGACATTATGCCAAAAGACAATATACTTTCTTTAATAATCAGTTTTCTGATATTGTTTGGTATGATATTCAAAAAACATCATTAGAAGAAATAACTAAAATAATATGTAAAGAACAATCCAAATAACAATAAAATAATAATTTTTCTTGTTTACAAAAATAGTTTTTGTTATACTTTAATTACAAGGAAGTGAAAAAAATGAGATTGAATATCGGAGTAATTTTTGGAGGTAAAAGTGTTGAACATGAAATAAGTATTATTTCTGCTATTGAGGCTATGTCTCATATTGACGAAAATAAATATAAAGTAGTACCAATCTATATCGACAAAGATAATGTTTGGTATACAGGAATGCATTTAAAATCAATACTTCATTATCGTGATATAGCACTAGTAAAAAGATATGCTAAAAAAGTCTCATTAGTAAGAAGAGGAAATAGTTTTATCTTAGAAAGTCAAGGATTTTTAAAGAAAAATATTTGTGTAATCGATATAGTAATGCCAATAGGACATGGAGCTTATTTAGAAGATGGTTCTCTTCAAGGATATTTAAATATGCTTGGAGTTCCTTACACTGGTTCCAATGTTTTAGCATCTGCAATTGGGCAAGATAAGGTAATACAAAAAGAATTACTAAAACAAAATAATATTCCTATTTGTAACTATATTTGGTTCTATGATTATGAATTTGAAAAAAATAGAAGTAAAGTGCTAGAAAAGATAAAAACTTTAAAATATCCTCTTTATGTAAAACCATCAAGCTTAGGTTCCTCAATAGGAATAACCTTAGTTAAAGAGGAAAAAGAATTAATCAAAGCCATAAAAGAAGCTATAAAATTTGATAAGAAAATTATTATTGAAGAACAAGTAGCCAATGTCAAAGAAGCCAATATCAGTATTTTAGGTAATTATGAAAGACAAACAGTTTCTGAAATTGAAGAAATAAATACTAATGAAGAATTCTATTCTTTTAAAGAAAAATATGTGGAAGGTTATACTAAAAACCGCCCAAAAAATGAAAAATGCAATCCTTTAATTTCTAAAGAAATGATGGAAGATATGAAAACCTATGCTCTAAAAACTTTTCAAACCATAAATGCCAGTGGAGTAGCTAGAATAGATTTCTTATTAGATGATAAAAATAAAAAAATATATGTCAATGAAATAAACACTATTCCTGGAGACTTATCTAGTTATCTATGGCTTGCTAAAAAAACTACTGAACAAGAACTAATTGAAACTTTAATAAAAATAGCTCAAGATACCTATAAAAGACATCAAGAAAAAATAATAGCTTTTCCAGGTAACTTATTAGAAAATTACGATATTTTAAAAGGAGATAAATTAAACAAAAACAAAAAAGATAAATAATTTCTTATTTATCATAAATAGGAAAAATATCTCCCTTTTTTAAATAACAAGCAGTATTAAGAGGCATCTCTAAGACAAAATAGCCTCTTTTTATTATTATTTTATTTTTATTTAAATTAGAAATAGTTTCTAATATTTTATAATCTTTATCTAAAAAACATAAATCAATTTTTTGCTTCATAAAAAAGGTATGAATGCTAGAGCACTTGGGAAACAAATAAATATTAGTAATTTTATCTTTTTGAAACATTAAACCTTTAGCTCTTTTAAAAAATGATTTTAAAGTAATAATCTCTATTTTCTTATCATTAATTATAGTATACATAAAATCACCTAATCTAATTTTATCGTAAGTTTCTAAAAAAATCAAAAAAAGTAAAAATTAGTATTGATTTTATAAATAGAAATATGCTATTATATAAGAGCAAGCCATGGACCCTTAGCTCAGTTGGTTAGAGCATCCGGCTCATAACCGGGCGGTCGTAGGTTCGAGTCCTACAGGGTCCACCAATACATATGCGGGTGTGGCGGAATTGGCAGACGCACTAGACTTAGGATCTAGCGGAGTAATCCATGGGGGTTCAAGTCCCTTCACCCGCACCACTTTAAAAATATGTTCAAACTATTTGGACTTTGTATAAAGAACTTATCAAAAGTTCTTTTTTTAGTTTTTATTAGTCCACCTCATAAAAATAAGTTTACTTACATTTACTTATTTATGTATAAGAAAGTAAATATCATAACAGATATAACATCAATTATTTTAAAATTAGATTATTAATTATTACTAAACTAATAAGTTATATGTTATAATATATTTCATTAAAGGAGGATTTATCATGGAACATGATCAAAAAACTAAAGGATTGATGTTTTTATATGATGGTACATCTGAAAGAGTATTGGTATATAAACTAATTCCTAAAAAAGCTGAAATATATAATTATAAAAAGACTCAATTGGAAACAATATCCCAAGAAATACGTTTTTGGGAAACTAAAACTTATATGAGAAATTCAATGTTAAAAGACTATTATACTTCCAATAGCAATCATCCCAGAAAAACAATATTAAAAAGTTCTGAATTATGTTTTAATAATTCACCTCATCAAAAAATACAAGAACCTACATATGAAATCAAACCTTGGGATTTTGACACTTATGAATATATTATAAAAAATGGTTTACCTAATCAAGAAGATTTGCTTAACTCCTATTGCGGTCAAACTAAACCATCTTTATATGTAAAAGTTATTGATGATATTAATTTAGGAATTAATGCACTTATCATAGGTCAAAAAAATCATCAAAATAATTTGTGGCTTGACCATGCTATAAAAACAGATATTATAAATATTCCCGAAACACTTTATAATTTTGAGTGCTTTATGGATGGTAATTTTTATCATTTACAAGATGATCAAATAGAAGAGTTTCTATCTTTATATGAACCTATCGATATTAATAAACCCGTATATAGTAAAAAACTATCAGAATTAGAAGAATTTGCAAGATATTTTCTTGCTGCAACAGATCTAAGAAATTCTATTGAAAACAATATAGAAAATGATAAAAAGGTCTTAAAATTATTAAAAAAATAAAGTAGTCAACCTTTTACAATTCATATTAACTCTACTATAAAAAAAACCTCTCTTTTTGCCGATTTAGCTCAGTTGGTAGAGCAACTCACTCGTAATGAGTAGGTCGAAGGTTCAAGTCCTTTAATCGGCACCAAATAAAAACAAAACGCCATCAAGCGTTTTTTATTTACTCTTTTTTAACTCCGGTTCTTCATCAATTCTTCCACACAGAAAGTCTAAAGAAACATTATACTTCTTAACAATAGCATAAGCAAAAGCTGTAAGAAGTCTTACTTTACCAGTTTCATATGCACTCAAAGTAGAAGGAGAAGTATTAAAAAGTTTAGCTAGTTCAGTTTGAGTTAAATTATATTTACTCCTGAAAACCTTAAGTCTTCTACCTATTAAAATCTTGTTAAGCTTTGGATTTACATCTTTATAATTTCTCTCATCTGTAATACCAATCATATAATCCATACTAACTTTAAAATAGTTACATAAGTTATTTAAATGATTGAGCGGAATAAAATTATCATCAAGTTCCCATCTTCCATAATTAGATTGAGAAACTCCTAAAATCTTAGCCATATCATCTTGAGTAAGTTCATACTCATCTCTTAAATCTACAATCCTTTTCAAAAACATAACATCACCTAAAAATAATTCTCTCATCAAAATTAAAATTATATTTTCTTAACCCATAAATACGATATACGTGATATAATATATAAATAAGGAGGAAAGTTATGATTGAAAATTTACCAGTAAAAGTAGATGATGTAGGAAGAATAGTAATACCTAAAAAAATAAGAAAAAAATTTAATATTGACCCTAATGATTATTTACTACTAACTACTACTAACCATGAAATAATTATGAAAAAAGAAAATACTGATTTAAAATATAAAAATCTGCTCGAAAAATTAAAATACATAAATAAAACATTTAACTTTGATATTATTATGATTAACAATAGAACTATTTCTTATACAACAGAAAATTATTCTTATTTAAGAAAACTAAAAACTGCTAAAGAATTAGAAGAAAAAGTTTTAAAGAAAAATATAATATTTGCTAAAAATACTAATTTAACTAAAGGAATTAATTTACAAAAATCCCATTGTTATGGAACTATTTACATAGAAAATTATTCAAATATAATAGTATTTATAATTTTTTATGACGATAAAAATAAAGACCTAGCCAAAACAACTTTAAAACTTTTACAATAAATATATTAAAATCACAAGCAAGGTAACTTTGACAAAACCTAGAAAACTTTGCTATAATTTAGCCATCTAAAGGAGGCATATTATGGAAGCAAAAAATCATACTGATACTAGTAATGAAAATTTACGTTTAATCGAAAATTTAAGAAAAATTTTATCTGCCACTTCCAAAAAAACCAATGATAATGATGCTCATCTACTTTATAAAAATATAAAAGATACTTTAGAAGATACAGAAGATAATTTAAATAAGGAGTATCAATTTTTAAATCATCTAAATGAGTATCTTGAAGAAGCTATCTCTAATAATGACTTTACTAGGTTATCTAGTGAACACATTTTTTCTAAAGTACATGAACTAAAAAGACAAGTTTATGGAGAACCAAAACCGAAAGCAAAAGATACTAAGCACCAAGAACTATATAAGATTGCTATTAAATATATTAATCAAGAATTAGAAAGTTCAAAAGATCAAAATAAAGAAGAATTAATTGCTAAAGATAAAAGAGTATCACTTCATCTAGCTAATACTTTAGGTAATTTATTCGGTAAAGAAAGAGGCCAAATTATTGGAGCTTTTAATACTGGAATATATGGAATGACTCAAGAGAAAGTTCAAGAATTATTAAAAAACATGAACATTTCTTATAAAGATAATCATTTTACTAATCTTATGGATAAAGACTTACTAAGAACTCGTTTAGCAGGATTAAGATTAATCCAAGATAATATAGATGAAATATTTTATGATTTAGAAATTAGTCCAAATAATCTTGATTCAAGTACAATTTTAAATGTCGAAGGAGCGAGCAATCTCAAAGATTATAGCAAAATAATAGGAACCGCAGTAAAAGATTTATATTATGCAGAAACAGGATTAACCCCACTCGAAAAATTAAAAAACGAAAAACTTCAAGAACTAGAAAAAAATAAGAATCCCCGATAAATTTATCGGAGTTTTTATTTATGTTTATAAAGAAATATGCTATACTAATATTAAAATAATAGAAAGAAGTGTAAGCATGGAATATCAAAAAGAAATAAAAACCTTATTAAAAGAATTAAATACTAGCCAAAAAGGGCTTTCTAACGAAGAAGCTCAAAAAAGATTACGAACTAATGGTTTAAATGAAATAACTGAAAAGAAAAAAATAACGCCTCTAAAGCGTTTTATTAAACAATTTAATAATATTATGATAATACTTCTTTTAATCGTAGGTATTTTATCATTTATTTATAGTACAGTAACTGGCTCTGATTATGCTGATTCTATTGTTATTTTGTTTTCAGTAATAGTAAATGCTATTATGGGCTACATTCAAGAACAAAAAGCTGAAAACTCTTTAGAATCTCTAAAAAGCTATGTTACCTCAACTGTTGAAGTTTTAAGAGATAACAAAAGTCATGAAGTAGACTCTAAACAAATCACAATAGGGGATGTAATTATTCTAGAAAGTGGCGATAAAATTCCCGCTGACTGTCGTCTTCTAGAAGCTATAAATTTACAAGTAGATGAATCCATTTTAACTGGTGAATCAAAATCACTTACTAAAACTCCCGATTTAATTACGGAAGAAGTAGAAATTCATGATCGTAAGAATATGATTTATTCTGGTACTAATATTATAAATGGTAAAGCTAAAGCCTTAGTTGTAAAAATAGGAAACGATACTGAACTTGGTAAAATAGCCCAAAACTTAAACAAAGAAAAACAAGCTCCAACCCCTTTACAAATAAAAGTAGGGAAAGTAAGCAAGTTTATAACTTATGTAGCTATCTTTTTAGTAATATTTGTTTTAGTATATGGTATTATAAATGATAATACCTTTATAACTATCGTAATGCTTTGTATTTCTATGATAGTAGCAGCAGTCCCTGAATGTCTTCCTATCGCTATTACCTCAACCCTTTTAGTAGGAGCTAAACAAATGGCTAAGAAAAAAGCTATTGTAAAACAACTCGCAGCTATCGAAACCCTTGGAGCAACAGACATTATCTGCTCTGATAAAACTGGAACTTTAACTACTAATGAAATGACTGTAGTACGAATCTATGAACCTAATAAAATTATTTTAAATCCTCGTGAAGAAATAAATAAAAACTCTAATCTTATCAAAATAATAGGACTTTGTAACAACGCTTATGAAGATTCTAAAAAGAAAAATATTTATTGTGGAGATTCTGTAGAAATAGCTTTTTTAAAATATTTAAACAAAATTAATATCAATTATCAAAAACTAAGTACCAAATTTCCTAGACTAGGGGAATTACCATTTGATTCTGATCGTAAAATGATGAGTACTATTAATAAAATAGAGGATAAGAACTATTTATTAGTAAAAGGTAGTTTCTCCTCTGTTATTAAAAACTGCACAAAATATGAAACAAACGGTAAAGTAAAAAAGCTTACTAGTTTAACTAAATCAAGTTTCCAAAAAGCCGAAAAGAAAATGTCTCAAGATGCTTTAAAAGTATTAGCTTTGGCTTATAGACCATATACTGAAGATCCTAAAAAATTAAATTCTAAAGATGAAAAAAATCTTATTTTTGTCGGGTTAATTGGTTTAATCGATCCTCCAAGAAGCGATATTAAAGAATCCATCCAAAAATGTAAAGATTCTAATATTACTACTTTAATGATAACCGGAGATAGTTTAGATACAGCCTTAGCTATTGCCAAAGAAGTAGGAATAGCGGGTAGTGATAAAGAAGGAGTATTAGGAGAAGACATCCGAGATTTATCTAAAAAAGACTTAAAGAAAGCTTTAAAAAAATATAAAGTTTTTGCTAGAGTAACTCCTGATGATAAAGTAAAAATAGTAACAGTCCTTCAAGAAGAAGGGAAAATAATAGCCATGACTGGTGATGGAGTAAATGACTCTCCAGCTATAAAACTAGCCAACGTTGGAGTAGGAATGGGTAAAACCGGTTCTGATGTCACTAAAAATGCTGCCGATATTATTCTAATGGATGATAGTTTCTCAACTATTGTTACCGCAGTATCTGAAGGCAGAAGAATCTATGATAATGTTATTAATAATATTTTATATAACTTATCTAGTAATTTTACAGAAATAATAATAATTTTAGTAGGAATGTTCACTTTTCAAAATATAATATCTCCAATCCATATTCTCTATATCGATTTAGTAGCAGATACGCTTCCTTCAATATGTCTAGCCTTTGAAAAAGGTAGCAAAAATATTATGAAAAGAAAACCTATTGGCTTAAATAGAAATATTTTTACCCCTTATTTTATAGCATTTTTAGCACTATCTGTTATAATAGAAGTAGGAATATCATTATTCGTTTATTATTTATTTGCCCAAAACTTTAGTCAAGACACCGCTCAAACTATGGCACTTCTAAGTATAATTTTAAATGAATTTACTTTTGCTTATAATTGCCGTAGTTTAAAAGAACTAATTCCTACCAGAGGAATATTTAGTAATAAACAATTAAATATAGGTATTTCCGTTTTAATACTAGTTCAACTTTTAGTATTTTTAACCCCAGTAGGGCAAATATTTGGTTTAGTAAAAATAACTCTTATAGATTTCATTTTAATATTTATAATTAATGTTATAGGATTTATTCTTATTGAACTTATTAAACCAATCATAACAAAATTTATTAAAGATTAAGGAGAATTATATGGAACAGATAATAATTGATATTATGAATCAATTTGGTTATTTAGGAATTATGCTTTTAATTGCCATTGAAAATATTTTTCCACCAATTCCCTCAGAAGTTATTTTAACTTTTGGAGGTTTCATGACTACTTATTCAGAGCTTACGATAATAGGGATTATAATTTTCTCAACTATTGGAGCTTTACTTGGAGCATTAGTTTTATATCTAGTAGGAAGATTATTAAAAAAAGAACGTTTAATGGCTTTAGCCAAAGGTAAAGTAGGCAAAGCTTTAAGATTTAAGCCAGAAGATATTGAAAAAGCTGATAATTGGTTTACCAAAAAAGGTACTAAAGCGGTATTTTTCTGTAGATGTATTCCTATTGTTAGAAGCCTAATATCAATTCCTGCTGGTATGAATGGTATGAAAATTCCAACCTTTTTACTTTATACTTTTTTAGGAACTTTAATTTGGAATACTGTTTTAACAGTTTTAGGTAGTGTTCTAGGAGAAAACTGGACTAAATTAGTAGATATAATAAATACTTATAGTAAAGTAGTCTTAGTTATAATTGTAATATTATTTATAATTGGAGTAATAGTCTTTTATAAAACTAGAGCAAAAAAGAAGAAAAATAAAAAATAAGGTTAGATGTAAAAACGTCTAATCTTTTTTAATAAAAAATAAAAAAACTTAAGGTATAACTACTTTTTTATCTAATGGTAAAGTAAAGGAGGAATTAAATGAAAATAAAATTAGAAAAAGATGAAGTTATACCAGCAACCTTTGATC
>URXR01000050.1 GCA_900551925.1 uncultured Mycoplasmatota bacterium
TATCGGAATCTTTTTTATTAATGATAAGGTATCTTTTTAAAAAAGGATTAACAAATTACCAAAAAATATTGACAAATCAAAATCAAAATGATATATTACTATCGTTGAATTTTATTTAGGTTTACTAGCTAAACCTAATAAAAATTAAGAAAAATGATACACCTGGATATGTGTGTAGAAAGGAGAAGTTATGCCAACTATAAATCAATTAGTAAGAAAGAAAAGAAAAGACAAAGTTAGAAAATCTAAATCTCCAGTTCTTGGAGTAAGAATGAATACTTTAAAAAAGAAACAAGTAGAAACTCCATCACCACAAAAACGTGGAGTTTGTATTCGTGTAGCAACTAAAACACCAAAGAAACCAAACTCAGCTTTAAGAAAATATGCTCGTGTTAGATTATCTAATGGTAAAGAAGTAGATGCTTATATTCCTGGAGAAGGACACAACTTACAAGAACACAGCGTTGTCTTAATTCGTGGCGGACGTGTTAAAGATTTAATCGGTGTACGTTATCATATTGTTCGTGGAACTATGGATACTCAAGGCGTTAAAGACCGTAAACAAGCTCGTTCAAAATATGGAACTAAAAAAGGAAAGTAAAAAAATATAAAGGAGGATAAAATATGCGTAAAAGAAGAGCCGAAAAAAGAGATGTTTTACCAGATCCTATATATAATTCAAAAGTTGTTACTAAATTAATAAACTCTATGATGATTGATGGAAAAAAAGGTAAAGCTGAAAAAATACTTTATACTGCATTCGATATGATAAAAGAAAAAACAAAACAAGAGCCAATGGAAGTATTTAACAAAGCTCTTGAAAATATAAAACCAGCTTTAGAAGTTAAATCTCGTCGTGTTGGGGGTTCTAACTATCAAGTACCAATCGAAGTTTCCGCTGAAAGAAGCCAAACTTTAGGACTTAGATGGTTAATAAATTATGCTAGATTACGTGGTGGTCATAGCATGGCTGAAAATCTAGCCAATGAAATAATTGATGCATCAAATAATACTGGTGCAGCAGTTAAAAAACGTGAAGATACCCATAGAATGGCTGAAGCCAATAAAGCTTTTGCCCATTATAAATGGTAGGAAAGGAAATAAAATATGGCAAGAGAAACTAGTTTAGATAAAACCAGAAATTTTGGAATTATGGCTCATATTGATGCCGGTAAAACAACTGCAACAGAACGTATTTTATTCCATACAAAAAAAATCCATAAAATTGGTGAAACTCATGATGGAGCTTCTCAAATGGACTGGATGGAACAAGAAAAAGAACGTGGAATTACAATTACCAGTGCTGCAACTACTGCTTACTGGAAAGGTTATAGATATAATATCATCGATACCCCAGGACACGTAGACTTTACTGTTGAAGTACAACGTAGTCTAAGAGTACTAGATGGAGCAGTATTATTATTAGATTCAAATGCTGGTGTAGAACCACAAAGTGAAACTGTATGGAGACAAGCTAATGAATATCATGTTCCTAGAATTATTTTCTCTAATAAAATGGATAAATTAGGAGCAGATTTCTACATGAGCTTACAAAGCGTTAAAGATAGACTTGGAGCAAACACTGCTGCAATAGAGCTTCCAATCGGAGCTGAAAATGAATTTGATGGAATTATTGATTTAATTACTTTAAAAGCATATCACTACGATGGTGGAGCAGAAGAGAATCCTGAAGAAATCGCTATTCCAGACGATATGAAAGATAAAGTTGAAGAATATAGAACCATTATGCTTGAAGCTATCGCTGAATATGATGATGAATTAATGGAAAAATATCTTGAAGGAGAAGAAATATCTGTTGAATTAATCAAACGTGCTATTAGAACTGGAGTATTAAAAGCTGAATTCTTCCCATTCATGTGTGGAACAGCTCTTGGTAATAAAGGAGTAAAATTACTTCTTGATGCTGTAATTAATTACTTACCATCACCATTAGATATTCCAGCTATTAAAGGAACAAACTCTAAGGGAGAAGAAGATGAAAGACATCCGTCTGATAACGAACCATTTAGTGCCTTAGCCTTTAAAGTTATGACAGATCCATTCGTTGGACGTTTAACATTCTTTAGAGTTTATTCAGGAAAACTTTCTAGTGGTTCATATGTATTAAATAGTACTAAAAGCACTAAAGAAAGAATTGGACGTATTCTTCAAATGCACGCTAATGATAGAACTGAAATATCAGAAGTCTTCACTGGTGACATCGCTGCAGCAGTAGGACTTAAAAATACCACAACTGGAGATACTTTATGTGATGAAAAGAAACCAATTATTCTTGAATCAATCGAAGTGCCAGATCCAGTTATTGAACTTGCTATTGAACCAAAATCAAAAGCTGATCAAGATAAAATGGCTATAGCATTACAAAAATTAGCCGAAGAAGATCCAACTTTCAGAGTTCATACTGAAGTTGAAACAGGTCAAACTATAATCGCCGGTATCGGAGAACTTCACTTAGATGTTCTAGTTGATCGTATGAAAAGAGAATTCCATGTTGAAGCTAACGTTGGAAAACCACAAGTAGCTTATCGTGAAACAATCACTCAAGCAGGTGAATGTGAAGGTAAATACATTAAACAATCTGGTGGACGTGGACAATATGGACATGTTTGGATTAAATTTGAACCAAATCATGATAAAGGTTATGAATTTGTTGATCAAATAGTTGGTGGGGTAGTACCTCGTGAATATATTCCAGTAGTAGATAAAGGACTTCAAGAAGCTCTTCAAACTGGAGTACTAGCAGGATTCCCAATGATCGATGTTAAAGCAACACTTTATGATGGTTCATATCACGATGTAGACTCAAGTGAAATGGCCTTTAAAGTAGCAGCTTCACTAGCATTAAAAGAAGCTAAAAACAAATGTAAACCAGTTATCCTAGAACCAATCATGAAAGTAGACATCGTTGTACCAGAAGAATATTTTGGTAACGTTATGGGAGACATAACTGGAAGAAGAGGAAAACCTCTTTCTCAAGAATCACGTGGAAACTCAATTAAGTTTTCCGCAATGGTACCACTTTCAGAAATGTTTGGTTATGCAACAAGCATAAGATCAAACACTCAAGGACGTGGAACCTTCCAAATGGTACCTGATCATTATGAAGAAGTACCAAAAAGTATTGCCGAAGAAATTATCAAAAAAAGTGGCAATTAATTAAAAAAATGGTATAAACAGTTGAAAAAATTTCAATTGTTAGGTACAATAAAATAGAAATAAAAAAAGGAGGAAATTGTTAATATGGCAAAAGAAAAATTTAACCGTAATAAACCACACGTTAATATTGGTACAATTGGTCACGTAGACCACGGTAAAACAACCTTAACTGCTGCAATTACTAAAGTTTTAGCAGAACAAGGAGGAACAGCAAATAAATTCGTAGACTATGCAAACATTGATAAAGCACCAGAAGAAAGAGAACGTGGTATTACAATCAATACTGCACACGTTGAGTATGAAACTGAAAAACGTCATTATGCTCACGTAGACTGTCCAGGGCATGCTGACTATGTTAAAAACATGATCACTGGAGCAGCTCAAATGGATGGAGCTATTCTAGTAATCGCAGCTACAGATGGTCCAATGGCTCAAACAAGAGAACACATCTTACTATCACGTCAAGTTGGAGTACCTAGAATGGTAGTATTCTTAAACAAATGTGATATGGTAGATGATCCAGAACTACTTGAATTAGTAGAAATGGAAGTTAGAGACCTACTTAATGAATATGGATTTGAAGGAGATGAAACTCCAATCATCACAGGTTCTGCACTTAAAGCTCTTGAAGGAGATCCTAAGTATGTTGAAAAAATTAAAGAACTTATGGATGCTGTTGATGAATGGATTCCAACACCTGAACGTGATACTGAAAAACCATTCTTAATGAGTATTGAAGATGTATTCACAATTACAGGACGTGGAACTGTTGTTACAGGACGTGTTGAACGTGGTAAATTAAATCTTAACGACGAAGTTGAAATCGTTGGTATTAAACCAACTAAGAAAACAGTTGTTACAGGAATTGAAATGTTCAAAAAATCTTTAGACTATGCTGAAGCTGGAGATAACGCTGGAGTATTACTTCGTGGAATCTCTAGAGAAGAAGTTGAACGTGGACAAGTATTAGCTAAACCAGGTTCAGTTACTCCTCATAAAAAATTCAAAGCTGAAGTATATGTATTATCTAAAGAAGAAGGTGGACGTCATACTCCATTCTTCGCAAACTACCGTCCTCAATTCTACTTTAGAACAACAGATGTTACTGGAGTAATCGAATTACCTGAAGGTGTTGAAATGGTTATGCCTGGTGACAATGTTAACATGACTGTAGAATTAATTCACCCAATTGCTATCGAAAACGGAACTCAATTCTCAATCCGTGAAGGTGGTAGAACAGTTGGAGCAGGTGTAGTTTCAGAAGTTATTGAATAATATAATAAAAAGACGATTTATTCGTCTTTTTTCTATGGAAAACTTTAAAAGTCCTAAAAATAGTAGTATAATATAACAAAAAATTAAAAAGGTGATACATATGGAAAATCAAATAATCGAAATGGAGGCCCCAAAAGATAAAATCTTAACAATATCTAGAAAAGAAAATATTTATGATAATATGGGTATAAGTATAGAAATATTACCTAATAACAATTATTTATTAGGAATTCATGAAATAGATTTAGATCTTTATCAACAACCAAATAGAACTAATTATAAACTAGAAGAAATTATAAATACCTCTGTTTTTCCCATTTTCGTAGCGCCAACTAAAAACTACTATTTAACTCCGGGAGTAGGATATATCGGTATCTCTACTAAAACTGAAATAGATAAAGAAGGAAATATAATCGAAAGCGAAACCAAAAGAAACATAATAGAACTAGAAGAAAACCTATCTTATGATAATGTAAATAAAATATTAAAAAATAAGCCAGTTCCTGAAAAATATGAATCTTATATTCATATGATAGAGAACTTAAAAGAATTAGTAGAAGTCTATAATAGAAAAAATAATAGATATAATTTCTTCACTGCACCAAATGAAATCGAAATAATTAAAAAAGAAGATTACTATGAAGCTAATATACCTTATACAAGTCCAGCTTATAAATTATTAGCAGAACTTTACGAAATACCTTTTGAAGCTGAAAAAAAACTAAAAATTAGACAAAAAACTTAAAGTTACACTAATAATTAAAGAAAATATTTGATTTTCTATACTAGTTATGGTAAACTACATATAGTTATTAACAAGGAGGCTTATATGGAAATAGTTAACATTGGCTTATTAGTCCTTTGTGCCATTATAATAGCACTAGTTTTACTTCAAAGTAGTAAAGCAGGAGATGCTGGCAATGTCCTATCGGGCGGCACAAGTGATTTATTTAAAAATAGAAAAGAAAGAGGATCAGAATTAGTAATAAGTAGATTAACTCTAATCCTTGGACTAGTTTTTGTAGTAACATGTTTTATAATTACATTCATTTAAAAGATATAGACAATATCTTTTTTTTTATTAATGTGATATTATATTAATAGGTGATAAAAATGGAAGAAAGAATCTTGGAGATATTAACATTAACAAGAAATAATGCTTTAACAAAAGAACAAATTTATAAAAAATTAGGATATACTAATGTTTCCTATCAAGATTTTGAAGAAATATTTGAAGATATGGAAAATAAAAAATTAGTTTATCAAACTGGAAAAAATAAGTATATTAAAAATCCCTTTGTAACAGCAACCATTAAAATAACTAAAAAAGGTGATATTTTAGCCAAATATAATGATGACTATATCAAAATAATCGAAGATCAATTTAACTGTTTAACCGGAGATATTGTTACTGTTAGAATAACTGATTTTAATGAAAATAAAGGGACTATAAAAGAAGTAATCGAAAGAAAAGGTACAGTAGCAGAAGTAATAACCAAAGATAAAAAAACTTATGCTAAAATTAAAGATAAATTATATCCAATAGAATTAGACCCTAAAGTTGTCGAAGGTTCAATAATTGGAGTAAAACTAGAAAAAACTAGAAAGGCAAAAACCACTGTTGCCGTTTTAGATAAAGTAATCGGACACAAAAATGAACCAAGAATTGAAGAAAAACAAATTCTATATGAAAATAACTTTAATTATGAATGGTCTCCTGAAATAAAAGAAGAACTAAAACATATACCTTCAAAAGTTACAGAAAAAGATACTGTAGGAAGAGTAGATTTAAGAGACAAAACCATCTTTACTATAGATGGAGATGATACCAAAGATATAGACGATGCTATCAGCATAGAAATAAATGACAAAGGAAATTATATTCTCGGAGTCCATATCGCTGATGTATCTCATTATGTCAAAGAAGGCTCAGAAATAGATAAAGAAGCAAGAAGAAGAGCAACTAGTGTCTATATGAATAGCACTGTAAATCCAATGTACCCTGTAGAATTATCAAATGGTATTTGCTCTTTAAATCCAAATACAGATCGCTTAGCCATAACTTGTCAAATGGAAATATCTCCTCAAGGTAAATTGATTGACTTTAATATCTTTGAAAGTGTTATTAACTCTAAAAAGAAAATGACTTATAAAAATGTTAATAAAATATTAGAAGATAATCAAACACCTGACGATTATAAAGAGTATGAAGAAACGATTAAACAAATGCAAGTTCTAGCAGAAATTCTTCAAAAGAATAGAGAAAAAAGAGGTTATCAAAACTTTGATTTGCCTGAAGCAAAAATAGAAACAGATGATAAAGGAGTACCAATTAATATTGGAAAAAGAATTCAAAGAAAAGGCGAAAAATTAATTGAATCCTTCATGCTTGCAGCTAATGAAACAGTAGCAACTTATATCTATTCAATGGGAATCACTGCTATTTATAGAGATCACGATAAACCAGATGAGACAAGACTTAAAAAGGTAATTAACGTAATAACTAATTATGGTGACAAATTAGATATTAAAGGCAAAGTAGGAAGTTCCAAATATATTCAAGAAATGTTAAAACAAGTAGCCAAAACCTCTCGAAAAGAAGTATATGCTAATATGATTTTAAGATGTTTAGCTAAAGCAACTTACGAAGCTTATAATATTGGTCACTTCAGTGTAGGAATAAATAGTGATATTGGCGAAGCTTACACCCACTTTACCTCTCCGATAAGAAGATATCCTGATACTACTATTCACCGTATTTTAAAAGCAATTTTACATAATAATATCGAAATGTTATATGAAGATGCTTATAAACAAAAAATAATAGAAATAGCCAAACATTCATCAATTCAAGAACAAAATGCTGATAAATGTGAAAGAGAATCAAATAAAATGAAAATGGCTGAATACATGCAAAATTTTATTGATGAAGAATATGAAGGTATTATTTATGGCTTTACTCCAAGCGGAATGTTTGTTCAGCTTCCAAACTTAGTCGAAGGAAGAGTAGCTTATGATACCATGGATGATTACTATACCTACGATGAAGAAAGAGAAATATTACAAGGCGAAAGAACCAAACAAATATATAGACTAGGAGATAAAGTAATCATAAAAGTAGTAAAAGCAGATCCCCTTTTAAGAGAGATTGATTTTGAAATTTAAAAGCCAAAAACAAGGAAGCGATAATATGGAAATATTAAATAGAAAAGCTAAGTTTAATTATTTTATAGAAGAAGAACTAGAATGTGGAATAGAACTCTTAGGAAATGAAGTAAAATCAATTCGCGAAGGATCATGTAATATTAAAGATAGTTATGCCGTAATAAAAAAAGATGAAGTATTTGTAATCAATATGTTTATAAAAAAATATAGTCATAGTTCATTTTTTACCGAAAGTGAAACTAGACCTAGGAAACTATTACTTCATAAAAAAGAAATAAAAAAATTAAAAGAAAAAATTGAAAAAGAAGGTTACACTCTAATACCTTTAAAAATTTATTTTAACAAAGATAATCGTGCTAAACTCCTTCTAGGAGTATGTAAAGGTAAGAAAAATTACGATAAACGAGAAACAATTAAAGAACGTGATATCAAAAGAAAAATAGAACGAGATTTAAAAAATTATTAATAACAAAGGCTTAAATAAGTCTTTTTTACTTGAAAAAATACATATAATATAGTATAATCTAAGCCATGGGGACGTTTGGGTTCGACAAAAGTGTAATGGTTTAAATTGCAAGTGGACGGGAGTCCTTAAATCCACAATTAAATATAACTGGAAACAGACAACAATTATCTTTCGCTTAAAAATTATTTAGCGAGCTCTAACTTATTCCTAGCTTACGGGAATATTTTAGGGTAATACCAAGTAAGCTATATTATTATGACTCCTATAAGTAATAATGAATATTAATAGGATAGTTATCTATATAGAAGTCAGTTACTAAGTAGATAATGAAAATAAATAACTGACTAAACTTGTAGACGTTTAAATTAATTTACTTTTGGACAGGAGTTCAATTCTCCTCGTCTCCACCATTGGGAAATCTGTTCGAACTATTCGAACTTTTGATATAGGAATCAATCAGAAATGATTGATTTTTTCGTTTATATGAAAAAATCAATCTAGAAGAAAGGTTGGTGCTTATGATTAATGTAATTAAACAAGAAATTGATATAGAGGAGTCTTTAAGAAAAAGATTAGAGATTATCTGTGATTTTTGTAATGCTACTC
>URXR01000051.1 GCA_900551925.1 uncultured Mycoplasmatota bacterium
AACGTGTTCAATGTGAATTCTACCGGCAATGTCAACAACAACAACGCTAACAACACCAATGCGGTCCGCCTAGCCCTTTATCTAGATTCTACGGTAGAGTTAATTGGTGGTTTTGGAACTAGTAATGCCCCATATATACTTTCTAAGTAATGTTGTTTTATAGATTTATAAATCTTTAATTGAAAAGTTAAAAATAGTATGTTAAGATTATATTGTATCTAATATACTATTTTTATTTAGGGAGATGTATTTATGAGTGATAAACAAAGAAAAGTATTTAAGATAATAATTATATGTCTGGCTATATTTTTAATAGCAGAACTTATATATTTTGGGATAAGATATTATATTAATAGACAAAATTCAACTTATTATTCTGTGGTTAATGATATTGTTTTAACTGATAAAGGTTATGTTGGAGCAGGTTTTAGTGATTATAAGAATAGTAAATTTAATGATTATGCTGATGGGTATAACAAAGCTACTATTTTTGTTTATAAAAATGACAAGCAAATAGATGAAATTAGTTTGGATGTTGGGAATAATAGTTATTTTAATGACATTATTAAAGTATCTGATGGTTATGTGGCTGTTGGTAGTGTGGAAATGACTGATGACCAAAGTGATGAAAAATTATCTGAAGGAGTTATAGTAAAATATGATGAAGACTTTAATATTGTTTGGAGAAAAAATGTTAGTATTTTAGGTAAAACAGAACTTTTACAGGTTGCGGTTGATGATAATAATGATTTGATTATAGTAGGTACTAGTGTTTATGGTGAAGGTTATGTAGGAAATCATACAACTGGGGGAGGTATTTTACTTAAATATACTATGGATGGTGAAGAAGAATTTACTGTAAATAATGGTGGTCCTTATAATGGTAGATTTAATGATGTTTTGATTGAAGATGATGGTTATGTAGTTGTAGGACTTGGAAAAAGCAATTCAGGTGTAATTATAAAATATGATGAAAATGGAGAACAGTTGTGGTCATCTTCTTATGGATATACTGATGAAAAAGGTATTAATGCTATTAGTAAATTAGATGATAATTATATTACTGCTACTACTAAGGTGATTGATAAAGATGATTTAAGTAATTATCAAGCTGCTATTGTAGTATTTGATGAGAATGGGGAAAAACTTGAGGATATAAAATATTCTAGTGATAATATAACAAGTTTTAATGATATAGCAGTGGATAGTGAAGGGAACGTGTTTACTTGTGGCTATACAGGAAAACTTGATAGTAATAATCAATTAGTAAGTAATGCTATTGTTTTGAAATATGATAAAGATTTATATAAAGATAGTGAAGATATTATAAAAGGAGAAAAGAGTGATTTTTATACTAGAATTTATTTAGATGATAAAGAGGTATATTTATTAGGATATTCTAATAGTGATTTAAATAGTAATTTTAATGGATATGATTATTTTCCTATGGTTAAAAAATATAATTCTAATTTAAAATAAAAAATGATTAATTAGAACAAAAATGGCTCCTAAGGTATAAAATAAGTAAGTTATTTTATACCTTTTATATTTATTAGCAGTAGGAAAGAGTTCATACATGGAAATATGAATCATGATTCCGGCGATTAGGGCATATATTATTCCTAATACTAAGGATGTTGGGGAAAGGAAAAGATAAGCTATTAAAGCTCCAAATGGTTCACTAAGAGCGCAAATTATAGTGTATAGAAAAGCTTTCTTTTTGCTTTTGGTATGATAATAGATAGGTAAGGCAATACTTATACCTTCAGGAATGTTATGCATAGTAATAGCAATAGTAATAGAAATACCTAATTTTATATTTTCGTTAGTGGTTATAAAAGTAGCAATACCTTCAGGAATATTATGAATCATAATACCTATCATAGTAATTAATCCTAGTTTATATAAAGTTTTTTCGTTAAAAGTGCTGGGAAAAAGTTTATCAATAATTATAGAAAGGCAAACTCCAGTAGATAGTGCTATTAAAGAGATGATAAGACTAGGAATAAATTTATAAGTATTATTTAAAAAACTTAAACTTTCGGGAATAAGATCAAATAATGATAAGAAAAACATTACTCCGGAGGCAAAAGAGATACCTCCTACTAAGAAGTTTAAAGTTTTTTTATGCGAAAAAAAGATAATAAACGCTCCAATTATTGTTGATAAACCGGCAATACTAGATAATAGAAAAGCTATATAGATATTCATTTTATCACCTTAAAAGAATAATTGGTTACTAAAAAAGCAATTATTCCTAATATTATACTTGTTATTAGTTCACTAGTTTTGGTAAAATTTAAATTTAAAAGACTAGGAATAGTGGATATAGTAAAACCTAAAATAGCGAAATAAGTATAGCCATAATGTTTTTTTAAAAAATAATTGATAATTTTAGAAATAAAGAAACTAGTTATTATTAGACCAATTGCAGTAGGTATTAGTACTATAAGATTTAAATTAGAAATACTGTAAAGATATATACCATATAGGTTAAATAAGGAAAGAAGTACTGTAGAGGATAATCCAGGGATAATAGTAGATAATGAAAGTAATATTCCAATAGAAAAATATTTTAATATTGATATTAAGTTATAATCTATATGATAAGTTATATTTTTAGTATCAAATAATAACATAGTAATTCCTAAAGAAAAAGTAATTAAAAAAGGAATGATGTAAGAATCTTTGAATCCTTTTTTACTGGCTTCTTTAAATAAATGAGGAAGAGTTCCTAATAAAAAACCAGTAAAAATAAGAAATGTTGCGGAAGGGAAAACATTTATAAAATAGAGAATAACTTTACTAAAGAGAAAAGTTCCTAATAATATACCTAGACCAATAGGTAGTAAAAATAAAATATTCTTTTTAGGGTTTTTAAGAATATTGCTAATGGTTTCTAAGCATTTTTCATATAAATTTAAAATGATTAAGAGAGCACTTCCACTTAATCCGGGGATGATATTAAAAATTCCGACAAAGATTCCTTTTATAAAATTTATCATAGTTAATTATATGATGGCTTTAGATAATTATTAATAAAAAAAGCCTACTTTGATAGTAGACTTTTAGGATCAATTACTTAATTTTTCCATAAGTAATTTGTTATCTTGTAATCTTTTAATATCTGGACTCTTTTCTATAGCTTTATCAATGTAATATAAAGCTAACTCTTTTTCGTTTTTGTAATAGTAACATAAGGAAAGTAAGTCGTAGATAGTATGATCATAACTAAATATTTCATTGATATAAGTTTTTTGTTTATCTTTAATATCTAGTGCCTGGTTGCATAAGTAAATTACTTCATTATAATTGTTTTGATTATATAGTAGTAAAGCTTTTTCAACATAGGCATCTCGTAGATATGGAGCTTCTTTTATAGCTTTATCATACCAGATTATAGCATTTTCAATATCATTTTTTCTAGAGTAGCATCTAGCTATGAATCTCATTGAAGCACATCTTTCATCTTTCCAGGTGGCAGATTTTAAAGTAAGATGTTTTTTTAAAGTTTCAATAGCTTCATCATTTTTTTCGTAATACATATATTCTCTTCCTAAATAATGCATGTTTCGGTCATCTTCAGGATCTTCTTGGACTGATAATTCTAGTAATGGTAAGTAGCTACTTCTAGATTTAGTGCTGTCTGGATAATGATTTAGAACAATATTTTCAATAGTTGTAAGTTTTTCTGGTTCATCACCAGTGTAGGTTAAGACTTCGTGAACAGGATGAGTCCATTTGTAATTATTTCTAGTATGTATTTTACTTATATAGAAAGTTACAATTGGTTTATCTTGTTCATTGAAAGCCCAGTTATAAGTATATTGAGCTCTGCTAGAGTTGTTCCAGTTTTCTTCTAGTATTTTTCTCCATCCTGGTTCAAATACTTCATCAAGATCTGTGCAGATACATATATCAGCATCTTTTGGAACAAAGTCTAAAGATTTATTACGTGCTATATCAAATCTCCAAGGAGAAATAGTTTCAGTTTTAACATTTACTCCTAGTTCTTGTAGTAAATTTACAGTGTTGTCAGTTGAGCCTGTATCTAAAACATATATATCATCGGCTTCTTTCATAGATTCATACCAACGTTTTACAAATTTTTCCTCATTTTTACTAATGGCGTATACTATTATTTTCATAATTTTAGGCCTATGGTCCGGTTGGTCCAGTATCTCCGGTTGGTCCAGTAGGTCCGGTAGGTCCGGTAGGTCCAGTAGGTCCAGTCGCTCCAGTTGGTCCAGTATCTCCAGTAGGTCCAGTATCTCCGGTTGGTCCGGTAGGTCCGGTAGGTCCAGTCGCCCCGGTAGGTCCGGTAGGTCCAGCAGTACCTTGAGCTCCAGTATCTCCGGTAGGTCCGGTAGGTCCAGTTGCCCCGGTAGGTCCGGTAGGTCCAGCAGTACCTTGAGTACCAGTATCACCAGTCGGTCCAGTAGGTCCCGTAGTACCCGTAGGCCCAGTTGGTCCTTCAAGTCCAGTAGGTCCTTGAGCTCCAGTGTCTCCAGTAGGTCCGGTAGGTCCTGTAGCACCAGTCGGCCCAGTTGGTCCAATATCACCAGTAGCCCCGGTAGCTCCTATATTTCCAGTTGGACCAGTAATACCTTGAGGTCCAGTTGGTCCCGTAGCACCTTGTTGTCCTATAGCTCCGGTAGCCCCAGTCGGCCCTTGAGGTATTGTAAGATTTAGAACATAGTTTGGAGCTGTTCCAGTAATAGTAGCAGTGGCAGCAGAACCCGGCGCTCCAGTTGTTACAGTTCCAATTGTTAAGTTAGCACTTGCTCCGGTAGCTCCAGTAGCCCCGGTAGCCCCAGTTGGACCAGTAGCACCCGTAGGTCCAGTCGGTCCAGCAACTACACCTGTACCTTCCCAAGCATTTGATTGAGCACTCCAAACATATAATTGGTCTCCAACAACATAAGCATCTCCAGAACGACCAGTAGGGAAAGCTGCTAAAAGTTCTGGTAAAGTATTAAAATATCCTTGAGCTTCAATTCCTTGTCCAGCAGCTCCAGTCGCCCCGATTGGTCCGGTAGGCCCAGTAGGTCCGGTAGGTCCAGTAGCTCCGGTAGGTCCAGTAGGCCCAGTTGAGCCAGTAGGTCCACCAGCAGGCCCCGTAGGTCCTGTTGGACCAATTACTCCAACGAAATTAATATTTTTTGGTGGGCATGATTTATTTCCACCACAATTATAATTTGGCATTTTCTTCTCCTTTCTGTATATTATATGATTTATAATTTAAAAGTTAGATAATAATTATCTATTTTTGCAATTAACTTATTTTAATTTTTTTTCTAATAAATCTATAGCAATATATAATAAATAAGACATAATTCCCAAAATAAAGATTGAAGTTATAACTAAATTTAAGTTAAATACTTGTGAGCCATAAGTTATTAAATATCCTAGTCCTTGTTTTGATACTAATAATTCTCCCATGATTACTCCGATCAAAGACAAACTAATATTTATTTTTAATGTGTTAATAAGTGTAGGGATATTACCTCTAAATACAAGTTTGGTAAATATTTGAAATTTAGTAGCTCCAAGAGATTTCATTAAGATTATTTTGGATTTATCAGTAGTAATAAAAGCATTATACATATTTATGATAGTAGTAAATACTGAAATTAATAAGGCCATAAATATTATAGAATTGGTATTGGCTCCAATCCAAATGATAATAAGTGGTCCTAAGGATATCTTTGGAAGAGAGTTTAAAACTGTTAAATAAGGATCTAATATCTTGGATATAGTTTTACTGCTCCATAAAATACTGGCAGTTATAATTCCGATTAAGCTAGCTAAGGAAAAACTTATTATGGTTTCATATAAAGTTACCCAAATATGTATTAATAAATTATTTTCTTTAAATAGATCAAAAATAGTTAGAAATATTTGTGATGGATATGATGTTAAAAATGGATTTAGTATTTCTTTTCTTGCGCATATTTCCCATAGAAGAAGAAAAGTTATTAATATAAATATTTTAAAAAAACGAATTATTATTTTTTGTTTTTTTAATTTTTTTAGATATATTTTATGTTCATCACTATACATGATGATCTAAATCCTTCCATATTTTATCATAATAATAAACAAATTTTTTATCTTTTCTATTTTCAGTAGGAGTACCTTTATTTTCTAGTTTTATATCTATTATTTTTTTTATTGTTCCAGGTCTATTACTGATGATAATTATTTTATCTGACATACTTATTGCTTCTGCTATATCATGGGTAACCATAATAGCAGTTTTATTTTCGTTTTTTATAATATTGTATAAATCATCTGATAGGGCTAATCTAGTTTGATAGTCTAGGGCAGAAAAAGGTTCATCTAGTAATAAAATGTCTGGATTTAAGGCTAAAGTTCTTATTAAAGCTACTCGTTGTTTTAATCCTCCAGACAAACTATCTGGATAGCTATTAATAAATTCTTTTAGACCGTATTTATTTAATAGATTTATTACTTTTTGTTTATTTTCAGAAGTTAATTCTTTTTTAATTTCTAAGCCTAGGCAAGCATTTTCTAAAACAGTTCTCCAGGGAAATAATGAGTCTTCTTGAAGCATATAACCGAATTTGGGATTATCAATATTAAATGTTATTTCTCCTTTAGATTTAGGTAAAATATTAGCAAGTATGGTTAGAATTGTTGATTTTCCACATCCAGATGGTCCTACTATAGAGATAAACTCTTTATCTTGAACGTTAAAATTGATATCTTTTAAAGCTAAAACTTCTTGTTTTTCATTGTGATATGTTTTGCTTAAGTTTTTAACATTTAGAATACTATTTTTCATAAATTAAATCTTCATAATTTACTTTTTTATCTAATTGACCAGCTTCAATTACGATATCTTGTAGGTGATCAAAAGATTCTTTGGTGAATGTAGTAGTTTTTGGCCAAGTATCATTTTCTAGATAGCTTTCTACAGCAGTTTTTAAGTCATTATAAGAAGTATCTGGGAATTGATCCATAATAGCTTTAGTAATTTCATCACTTGATTTTTCGTGAACAAAATCTAGTCCTCTTTGAATAGCTCTGTCGAATTTTTCTATTATGTCAGGATTTTCTTCTAAATAACTACTTCTGGCATTATAAGCGGTGTATGGAACATTATCAGTAAGGGTACCTAATTGAGCTACTTTATAACCATATCCTTCATTTACTACTTGGGTAGCTAGTGGTTCAAATAAAGCTACAAAATCTCCAGTTCCTCCGATAAATGCTCCAGCCATAGAGGCAAATTCTATACTTGTATCAATAGTTAAATCTTTATTAGGATCAATATTGTTTTGTTTTAAGGCATATTCTAAAGTCATTTCTGGCATACCACCAAGTCTTCCTCCGATTATGTATTTGCCTTTTAAATCATCTAGGGTAAAATCATCTATTTTTTCTCTAGAGACGATAAATGATCCATCTTTTTGAGTTAATTGGGCAAAAGTTTTTATGTAATCTTTTTCTCCTTTGTTATAAACATAGATGGTTGCTTCACTACCTGATAGTCCAATGTTTACATCTCCAGATAGTACGGCAGCCATAACGTTGTCAGCGCCACTTGTTAAAGTAAGTTCAATATCTAAACCTTCATCTTCAAAATAACCTTGTTCTAGGGCTACATATTGAGGTGCATAGAAGACACTATGGGTTACTTCAGCAACTTTAACTTTGGTTAAATTATCATTACTTTTATTAGTCAAGAAACTATAAAATATAAAACATATTACTATAATTACTAAACAAACAATAAGAGTAATTACTTTTTTCATATTATTCCTCCTTTAGTTACAGTTTATTATATTCAAATTTTTCTTAAATGGTGCTAGAGGTAATAATATTATAGATAAGTAAAAAAGAATTAATAGATTATGCACCCTTTTAACTAGATAAATAAATGAATCAAAGAAATTAACTTAAAATACTAACTAGTAAAAACTAGTTTTTTAGATGAATTTGCTATTTTTTATTTGATAGTGTATACTGAATTTATAGATGATAAAGTAAGGAGTATAATGCCATGGAAAAATATAATTATGAAGGAGAAAAGTTTTTAGCTAAATTATATACGGATATGCACTTAAGAAAAGAAGTGGAACATGTTTCTTTAAAAAGTGATAAGAAAAATGAAAAAATAAGAAAATATTTAGAAAGAGAAGAAAGAGTTCATCAAAAGGCTATTGAAAGAGGGAAATTAGATTTATTAAAGAAAGCTTATTATGATAAATATGTCATAAAAGAAGTACCAGAAAAATATTTAGACTTCTTAGATAAAAATCAATTTGATTTAACTGGACATCATTTAACAAAAGAAGAAAAAGAAGAACATAAACGAGTGATAATAGAAGACCAAAAGAAATCCCTTGATAACTGGATAAATTATTTAACAAGTGAAGATGCAAGATTTTATCCATGGTGGGCTAAATACTGGGCATTTCAAGGAATGTTAAAAATAGGAGCCTATGATAATGAAAACGGAATATACGGAAAAAGAGATGAAACTACAGTAGCACCTTTCATAGAGTTAAACCAAGAAGCTC
>URXR01000052.1 GCA_900551925.1 uncultured Mycoplasmatota bacterium
ACTTTTTTGGATCTTTTTTATACTTTATCTTTAAATCATCAAACTTTTTACTAAACTTTTTTCTATTTGTCACCTTTGGTTTTACTACCTCTATTTCTTCCTCTGTTTCTTTCCTATCTTTTCTATTTTCTAATATTTCTTTTTCTATACTTTGCTCTTTTTTCTTACTCATTTCTTTCACCTCAAACTAAAAAGTATACCTATCCTTAAAATAAGTATACCATTTTTTTATATTTTGTACAATATTTTTACTTTATTATTGTCAATAACACTTTACATAATATTTAAAAACTTAATATTTTATTCTAATATAGCTTTAATTCTTCTAACTCCACTTCCTGAAGATTCTTCTTTTGTTATTTTAAAATGTCCTAATTCCTTTGTAGATTTAACATGAGGTCCACCACATATTTCTTTAGAAAAATCTCCAATACTATATACTTTAACTTCATCAGCATATCTATCGATAAACATAGCCTCTGCTCCCATTTTTATAGCATCTTCTTTAGACATTATTTCATAAGTTACAGGAAGATCTTCTTCTATTTTTTGATTTACTAAATCCTCAACTTTAATTATTTCTTCTTTTGTTAATTTTTCATTATGAGAAAAATCAAAACGTAATCTTTCTTCCGTTATATTTGAACCTTTTTGATGAACATGATCTCCTAAAACCTCTTTTAAAGCAGCATTTAATAAATGAGTAGCAGTATGATATTTTGTTTCCATTTCACCATCTGATTTTAAACCACCTTTAAATTTATCTTTAGCTCCTTGTCTTGATTTTTCTTGATGTTTTTTAAATAATTCTTTAAATCCTTCCATATCAACATCTCTATCATGTTCTTTCGCAATCTCTTCAGTAACTTCTGGAGGAAATCCATAAGTATCATATAATTTAAATACTACTTCTCCTGGTAAAACTTTTAAATTATTATCTATTTCATAATTTAATTTCTTCAATCCCTTTGATAAAGTTCTCTCAAATTTTAAAGCTTCTTCTTTAATAACATTTATTATTTCTTCATCTTTAGTTATTTCTAAACCTTGATTTTTTAAATCCTTAATACTAGCTTTAGTTATCTCTATAATATTAGTAAAGTCTATATTTAACTTACGCATATGTCTTAAACTTCTTCTTATAAGTCTTCTTAAAATATAACCTTGATCAACATTACTAGGTTTAATTCCGTCACTTATAATCATAACTGATGCTCTAATATGATCTGCTACGATTCTTTTACTAGTTTCATTTTTTTCTTTAGAAAGCTCTTCTATTTTTGAAATACTATTCTTAAAAATATCTGTTTCATAAACACTTTTTTTATTTTGAGACACTGTTATTACTCTTTCAAGTCCCATACCAGTATCAACATTTTTTTGTTTTAAAGGAGTGATGCCCTCTTTAGTTTTATTGTACTCCATAAATACATTATTCCATATCTCCATGTATTTACCACAATCACAAGCTGGAGAACAATTAGGACTACATTTTTCTTTATCAAAAATATAAAATATTTCCGTATCCGGTCCACATGGTCCTTCTTCTCCGGCCCACCACCAATTATACTTTTTAGGAAGATAATAAATATTTTCTTTTTTTATACCTAATTCTTCCCATTTTTTAGCACTTACTTCATCCCTAGGAGCATCATTATCACCTTCAAATACTGTAACCGCTATTTTATCGATTGGAATCATCAAATGCTTAGTTAAAAACTCAAAACTATAACTAATTGACTCTTCTTTAAAATAATCTCCTAAACTCCAGTTCCCTAACATTTCAAAAAATGTTAGATGAAAAGCATCTCCCACATCTAAAATATCTACAGTTCTTACACATTTTTGCGAATCTACAATCCTTTTCCCCATTGGATGTTTATTCCCTAGTAAATATGGTACAAGAGGTTGCATACCTGCTGTTGTAAATAAAACTGAAGAATCATTTTCTGGAATTAAAGAAGCACTTTCTATAGCTTTATGATTCTTTTCCTCAAAAAATTTTATATATTCTTCTTTTAACTCTTTTGCTGTAAAACTTTTCATTTACTACCACCTATTTTCTTTGCTAACTCTATAGCTTGTCCTTTTAACTCTTCTAAAGATTTATCATTTTTAATTACATAGTCAAAATTATGATAATTATCAAGACCAGTCTCTGTAATATGTTTTTGCTGCTCTTTAGTAGTCTCAGTATAAGGCCTTTCTAATTTTATACTAACAACATTAGAAAATTCTTCTTTTGGTTTTTCTATCTCAACAGGAAGTCTAACATCAGATACTATAAAAGTATCATAAAAATATGATAAAACTTTTATATCTTCAATCAATCTATTAATATGAAAATTTGAATCTATCTTTTCTCTTATTATTTCTGTTCCTATTTTTATTAATAAATCACGAGGTTTAGTTTCCTCTTTTCCATCCCATCCAAAATACTTAATAGCATAATATTTTATATATTGACCAACTTGTATCTTACAAGGTTTTCTCCCCATTTTTTCTAATTCTAAGTATAAATAATCTGCTAAAGTATCTTTACCACTTCTAGCTTTTCCTCCGATTAAAATAACTTGCATATTACTCTTCTTCTCCTTTAACGGGAGCATTAACTATTTTATCTTTTAAACCATATCTATTATTGACATAACTAAATATTACTTTACAACAAGCAATCGTAGGAGTCGCAATAATCATTCCTAATATTCCAAAGAAATATCCAAAAACCAGTAATCCTACCATAATTGTTACCGGATGAAGTTTCATTGTTTTTCCCATAATAAGTGGTTGAAGTAACATACTATCAATTTGTTGAGAAATAAAGGCAATTACAATTGTTAAAATTCCTACCAGCGGAGAAACTGTAAATCCTACAATCGCCGCAATTGCACCACCAATCCATGGTCCAATATAAGGAATAATGTTTGTAATACCACAAATAAGTCCAAAAAGCATTGGCGAAGGAAGTCCAATTATCTTAAATCCTATACTAGTTACTACAAATACAATAAACGAAATAAGTAAAGTCCCTTGCACAAAATCTTTACAAGTTGCATCTAAATCACGCATTAGTTTTCTAACTACATTTTGATGCTTTTTAGGTACAATATTATAAGCTTTTTTCATACCATCGAAGTCGATAAGTAAATAAAATCCTACTACAAATCCTAAAAGCAATGCCCAAACACTTGAAATAACACTACTTACACTATTTATAACATAAGTTGGAAGTGCTGTTGTAATACTAACTCCAAAACTTTCTACAGCATCATATATTCTTGTTTCAATCGAATTAAAATCTATTCCTGTTGCATTAAGTTTAACAAAAGTTTCATGTAAGAAATTGCTAAGTTGTAAGAATAATGATGGAATAATTTCTAAGAATTCGTTAATTTGTGAATAAAGCATTGGTAACATAACTTTTATAATTATAAATAATATTAATAAAAACATAATAAAAACAAAAACTGTCCCCAGTCCTCTTTTAACATTTTTTTTCTGCAAGAAAGTAACCGCCGGATTAAGTAGCCACGCAATAACAAAACCAATAAATAGTGGTGAAGCTACTGATAAAACATTTAAAATAATATTTCCAAGTTTAAGTTCTTGAAAAAGTATTACTGCAATTAGTATCACGCTTAAAATAACAATTACGAAAAATACCTTAAGTATTTTTTTTGATAAATTAATAACTTTATTTAAATTTTCAACATCTAATTCCTTTTTCTTTCTCATTTTTTCATCACCACCTATATTGTAACAGAAATAATTATAAAAAAAAACCCTTATTTTCTAAGTAACAAAGGTTATTTACAACTTAGGATAATTCATCCATAAAATCTTTATCTTTTTTAATCATCCCTTTAGCTTTTTCTTTAATAGCTTCTTTTTTAGATTTAGGAAGAGCAGCATAATAAGACATTCCCATTAAAGCTCCAGTACCCATCATATACATCATAGTTTTACCAAGTTTATTCATTTTTATTATCACCTCAGTAAGTATTATGACCGTTTTAAATTAATTAATACTATAAAGTTAAAAAATTTTTTAAAGAAGTTCTTCTCTTTTCATCTCTATCTGTTAAAACTGCTTTTTTTAAAGCACTTTTTTCTCCTAAAATAATAAGTCTTTTCTTAGCTCTAGTTACTGCAGTATAAATTATTTTTTTATAAAGCATAATATTATAACTATTTAAAATAGGAAGTATTACTACACTAAACTCACTACCTTGAGCTTTATGAATACTAATAGCATATCCTAATTTTATATTATCAAGTCCAGTAAGAAAATATTTTACTAAATTATTATCAAAATCAATAATAATTTCTTTATTTTTACTATTCTTTACATTAATAACTTCTCCAATATCACCATTAAATACATTATTTTCTAGAATATTTACTAGTTGTAATACTTTATCATTCTCTCTATAAGTTACTCCATTATGAGTTAATTCATTTTTACTATAAGTTTTTTTATTTAAAACATTTTGAATATGAAAATTTAAATTATCAATTCCAAAATCTCCTTTATAAATAGGCGCTAAAACCTGAAAATCATAAATAGACATATCTTTATAAGTAACTAAAAAATCATCTAAAACCTCTAATAAATTAGTCTTATCACACTCAACAAAAGTCAAATCATCACTAGTATTAAATATCTCAAAATCTAATTTATTATTTATAATATTATGTGCTAGTATATTAATATTAGAACTCTCCTCCTGCCTATATAATTTTTTTAAATAAGTAACAGGTATAACATCACTTTCTATAATATCTTTTAAAATTTGCCCTGCTCCTACTGAAGGAAGCTGATTATAATCCCCAATTAATAATATTTTACAATTATCTTTTAACCCTAAAAGCAAATTATAAAATAAGTTATTATCTAACATACTAGCTTCATCAATTATAACAAAATTAACTTTACTTTTATTCTCTTCGTTAATTAAAAAAGTATTACTCTCTTTTTGCCATTTTAAAAAACGATGAATAGTATAACTAGAAAGCGGTGTTTCCAAACTCATTCTCTTACTAGCTCTACCAGTCGGAGCTAAAAGTGCTACTTTTTCATTTAAACTACTTAAAGACAAATCATTTATCTTTCCATAAATACTAGTTATTGCTTTAACAATAGTAGTTTTTCCCGTACCAGGCCCTCCTGTAATAACTGAAATATTAAAATTTAAGGCCTTAGTAATAGCCTCTTTCTGCTCTTCATTAAATTCCACATTAAATTCTTTTTCTACCTCTTCTAAATAGTTAGTATAATCAAAATTATTATAAGTCGTGCTTAAATTAAGCAACTGACTAGCAATATATTTCTCACTATCGTACATATCCTTAAGATAATATTTATCTCCATCTATTAATACTTTATCATCCTTAACAAGCTCTGCTAAAGCTTGCGAAATAACTTCACTATCAACATCCAAAAGACGTCTGCTAAAACTTGTTATCTCATCATAATTAGAATAAGTATTACCCGTTTTAAAACTTAAATTATCCATTATATAAACTATTCCTGCTCCTACTCTTTTTAAATCATCTTTAGGAATCTCTAAAGCTTCTCTTATTTTCTCAATCTTCAAAAAAGTAATTTCTGCAATATCATCAATCATTTGATAAGGATTATTTAAAATAGTAAGAGTATTATCCCCATATAAGCCATAGATTTTAAGAGCATCCTTCATCGAAAAACCAATCTTAGTTAAAGCAATAAGTTTATCATAACTAGATTTATAATTTACTAAACTATCATAAATAGTTAAAGCTTGTTTTTCCGTAAGTTTAGGAACTTCAAATAAAACACTATAATCTTCTAAAATCTTTTCTAAACAATCTTCTCCTAAAGTCTCAACAACCTTTATCGCTTTAGCTTCTCCAATACCTTTAAAAAGCTCACTAGATAAAAACTCAATTATATGATCTTTACTACTAGGAAGTAAAACCTGATAACTTTCTACATTAAACTGCAAACCATATTTATCATGATTTACAAGCTTACCATGAAACTCATATAAATCAAAATCATTTAATTCTGTAAAATAACCTGTAAATATTATCGTTTTACTATTTAATTCTAAATCACTAGAAACATCTCTTATTTTAAAAAGTCCTACGACAAAATTATTATCACTTTTAAAGATATATTTTTTAAAATTCCCTTTTATATAAGACATTTAATCACCTACTACCTTAGTATAACAAAATCTGAATTTAAAAGAAAGTTAAAATAAAAACTTCAAATTCTAAAACAATTAAGGTTTTTTTTCTATTCTTTTTCTGCTATAATTGATATGGTGATTTCATGAAAAAAGATTCTTTTTTAAAAGGTACAATTATAGCTTCAATAGCTATCATTATTACCAAAATACTAGGAGTTTTATATGTAATTCCTTTTTATAAAATAATTGGCGAAGATGGTGGAGTTTTATATTCTTACGCTTATAACATTTATAATTTATTTTTAAATATTTCAACCGCGGGTATTCCTATAGCAATCAGTATGATAATTAGTGAATATCTAACTTTAGGACATTTAGAAGCCAAAGAAAGAGTTTATTCTTTAGGAAAAAAAGTAATTATTACTTTTTCTATCATTGCCTTTTTAGTTTTATTTATCTTCTCTGACTACTTTGCCCTTTTCTTTGTAAATGGAATTGAAGGTGCAAGTCCTATTAGTGATATAAGTTTAGTTATTAAAGCTATTTCAATATCTCTTATCATAACCCCATTCTTAAGTGTTTTAAGAGGTTACTTACAAGGTCATAAATTCATTTCCCCAGGTTCAATCAGTCAAGTTTGGGAACAAATAATAAGAATAATAGTAGTACTTCTAGGTTCATACTTAGCAATTAATATCTTTAATACTAGCATTCCTATCGGAGTTAGTGTTGCCCTTACCGGAGCTTTCTTCGGAGGAATTGCTGCTTATATTTATTTAAGAGTTAAGATTAATAAAAATAAAAAATTATTTGAAACTTACCAAGATAAGAAAAAAGATAATATAAAAAATAAAGAAATTTTAAAGAAAATTTTATTTTACTGCATTCCTTTAGTTATGATTTCTATTACTAATGATTTATATAATTTAATTGATATGAAACTAATTATTAAAGGACTTTATATAATTGGAATGGATGCTTCAACATGTGAGCTTATCTCTAGTATTGTTGCTACTTGGGCTCCTAAAATATGTATGATAATTATGGCTATTTCAATGGGACTTATTACTAGCTTAATTCCTCATTTAATTGAAAAATATACTAAAAAAGATTATAAAGGTTCAAACAATATATTTAATCAAGCCGTAAGCACTATGTTAATAGTAGCACTTCCTATGGTTGTAGGTATTATAATTTTATCAGATGAAGTATACACTATTTTCTATGGATTAAGTGAGTATGGTGGCAATGTTTTAGTAATATCTGCCATAGTAAGTTTAACAGTAGGAACTTTATCTGTTATGAATACTGCCTTACAAGGATTTAAAAAGTTTAAAGTTGTCATTATAAGTACTTTAATTGGACTTTTAGTAAATACTATTTTAGATATTCCTATTATTTTACTTTTAGATAAAATTGGTATTATTCCTTATATAGGAACAATGATTGCCACAATTATTGGTTCTGGAGTATCCATTACAATTAATTTAGTATACTTAAAGAAAAATTATAACTTTAAATACCTAGATATTTTACATAATTTAGCAAAAACTTTTATACCACTTTTAGTAATGACTATTATTTTATTACCAATTAATTATTTTATACCAGAAACAAATAATACTATTTTATTAATCTTAAAAATATTTGCCTTTGGTATAGTTGGAGCAATTATTTATCTATATATTATGTATAAAAATAAAGGTCTTTATGATGCTTTTGGTAAAGATCAAATTGATAGTATCATTAAAAAATTACACTTAAAAAAGTCTCGTTAAGAGGCTTTTTTAATTAGTAACATCTATAATAATTACTCTAAATTAAACTTTTCTTTGTCATAATTATAGTTGTGAAGGATTTCTTCTTCAGTAAGAGCTTTAGTATAAATTCTAGCACTATATACATTCATATTAGCATAACTTGCTGTATATGAACTTGTTGCTATTTGAGCTTTATTTATTCCAACATTTCCTATATTAGATGAATTAGAATATGATCCTGAAATAGAACTCATACTATCTATATAAACTCCATTTAAATAAGTTTTTACTAAATTAGAGGTACTATCATTTACATAAGTTAAATTTATAATATCAGTTGGGTAATCAAATACTTTAAAAGCAGTTTCAACTTCATTTATAGCAGTCCTAGTATAAC
>URXR01000053.1 GCA_900551925.1 uncultured Mycoplasmatota bacterium
TCTATCAAAAAAAGATAGATTTTTAAATCTCTATCTTCTTAAGTTAATAACATTGGATATAAATCTCTAAATTTCCTCTTTAAACTTCGCAATAAAATTATCAAGCCATCTAAATCTTTTAGGAAATGCTACATAAAAAGCACTTAAAACTCCAAAAGTAAAAGCTCCAACCATATTAATTTTCATATCTGAAATGGTATCTACAAGACCAATATCTAAATAACCATCATCTATTCTTATAACGCCATCTAAAGTGTGTATTTCCGTAAACAAAATATCATCTACCTTAACTACTTTACTTCCTTCATCATCATTTAAAAAAACTGAATTAATCTTATCAACAACAGTATCTTTTTGCATATCGAAATCAAAATATTTATCCATATTAAATTCAAAAAACTCCCAAATAACCCCCAAAGTCATCGAAAAACAAACTACAATAACTAAACAAACAACTGGCAAAGATTTAAAATTATCATAAAGCTTTCTAAAACTTCGTATCATTGAAAAACCAAAACAAGCACTCAAAAATCCCGCCATATAATGAAGCAAACTATCCCAAATATCAATATATCCATAAAAATCAAATATCTCTCCTAAAATCTCTGCTCCAAATATAAATAAAAATAATAAAAACTTAAGTACAAACGGTATCATAAACTTACCTATTTTTTCTAAAAATTCTACACTATAAAAAAGTAAAATTGTTAAAATACTAATAAAAATCACATTATAATTAGCAAAAAAAATCCCCAACCCTAACACAACCATTGTTAAAAAATAGAAAAAGTAAAAAACATATCTCTTAAAAAACACAATAATCACCTTATTAACTATATGTTTTTTAAAAACGAAAAAACGATAAACTATTAAAATTTATCGTTTAATTTAATACTTTTATTTAGCTTTTAAAGTTATATCAATATCCTTAAGTTTTCCATCTCTTTCTACTGTAATAGTTACTTTATCCCCAACTTCATTCTTAAAAAGTTCATATCTAAAATACGCTACATTAGAAATAGATACATCATTTACTTTAACCACTATATCTCCAGCTTCTAACTTTCCACTAGCGGAACCATCATCCTCAACTGATTGAATAACAACTCCCTCTTCTAATTCTGTATCTATTTTTTGATCAAGTCCATAATACTCTAAAGTTGATTTATTTTGTAAATTAAAAATAGCAACTCCTAAATAAGGTCTATCTATATTTTTCCCTTGCTCAAACGTTTCCAAATGATCCTTAACATTTTCTATAGCAATAGCAAAAGCCATTCCTTCAACCTCATCCTTAACAAGTTTCATAGAATTTATTCCGATTACCTCTCCTTTTATATTACAAAGAGGTCCACCACTATTACCAGGATTCATAGCTGCATCTGTCTGAAGAACTTTCATTACATAATCTTCTTCACTACCAGAAGTAGAAACCGAAACTAATCTATCTTTACCCGATAAAATTCCTCTCGTTACTGTACCACGATACTCATCCCCCACTGGAGTACCAACTGTAAATAACGTAGCACCAAGTTTTGTATTAGCACTACTTCCTAAAGTAGCAGTAGCTAAAACATCACTTTTATCAATTGCTAAACAAGCAATATCTAAATACTCATCTCCCCCTAAATAACGAGCCTCTACCACTTTATCATTAGCAAGAGTTATCTTAATAGAAGTACTATCCTTAACAACATGATAATTAGTCAAAATATAACCATTATCATCATCAACTTTATAAACAAATCCCGTTCCCGAAGTATAAAGTCTATTAACACGATAATTTTCTATATAAACTACAGCATCATAAACCTTCTCAATACCCGCACTTAGTTCTTCTTCCACTGAAGCACTAGTTTCTTTGTTATTAACCAAATAATCATTAAAACAATAAAAGCCTGCAAAAGCAATAATCATTCCTAATAAAAATATCATTATATACTTAAATTTATTATCATTAGCTTTAATATCTTTTAAGTTTAATTTTTTACTAAGATTTTTAATATCAAAATGATTTTTTTCCTTAGAAACATTTCCTTCTTTTTTTATTTTCCCCTTATTAGAGGTATTTTTATTTATAAACTCTTTAACTTTATCTATACTCTTATTTTCTTCTTTCTTTTTATCATCCTCAATTTGTTTTAAAACTTCTTCTTTATTTATTTCTTTTTTATTTTTATTTTTCTTATCATCAACCTCAATTACTTGATCATCACTAATTCTCATCAAAACAGCTCCTTCTTAGTTATATTAACAATATCCTTCCAGTTATCAGGGAACCCCATTCTATCCAAAATTTTATTTATTGGAATAGTTCTTAAATTATATTCTAAATTATTAAGAGCCTCATCAATTTCCACTATTAAATTTTTAACTTCATTATCTTTAAGTAAACTTTTAAAAATTATTATAAGAGCAAATAAATCATTCTTCCCATAAATATATTCATTATCCATCATTGGAATTTTTAAAAGACGATGATACTTACAATCTTCAATATATTTCTGAGTTCTATTTTCATAAACTATATCTTCATGAGCACATAAATTACGATAATTAGATAAAATGCTTAAATATACTATGAAATCCCTTAACTCTAATCCATATATCTCCATAATATCATATTGATCTTCCTTTTTTAAAACCGAAAAAAGTTCTACAACTATTCCAAAAGAAAGCACCTTAACTAAAACCCACAAAGGAATATATCCATAATTATCAATATAGTGTTTAGTAGCAGCATGACAAGGAGCATTAGTTTTTATTTGTCTTTTCATTTTTCCTAATAAATCATTAATTCTTTTTTTATATTCATAATTATTATTAAAGTTATTAGCATTTAAATAATCTTTTTCTCTATAACCATATTTTTTAGACAATTGATAAGAAATGATAGATTTAATATTATTCTCAATAATAAGAATATGCTTAAACAAAATATTTCTAAGTTTCCTATCGAATAAAAACAGACTATAAAGTTCCTCAAATGTTGTCCCTCCAATATATTTTTTATTATCTAAAGATTTTAAAAAAGGATGACGATAACCATTAATAAAAAAATAATTTTCTCTTAATAAAACTTCCTCTGCGAAATCTTTATCATCTACAACCAAACCTTTACTTTCTAAAATCTCAATTTGTTCTTTCAAAGTTTTAAAAATCTTTTTTGCCATCTCTAATCACCTACGATAAAATTATATCATAAACCTCCTAAAATAAAAAAGATATTTCCCAGAAATATCCAAGAAATATCTTATCTTTTACTAAATTGTGGTGCACGACGCGCTTTTTTAAGACCTGGTTTTTTACGTTCTTTAATTCTAGAATCACGAGTAACAAGTCCATTGCTTTTTAAAATATATCTAAAGCTTTCAGGACTACTAGAATCACTAGCACTATCATAATCAAGTAAAGCTTTAACTATTCCTAATCTAATCGCTCCAGCTTGTCCAGAAAAACCTCCACCTTTTACAGTACAATTAATATCAAATTTATCCATAGTATTAGTAAGTTCAAGAGGTTGAATTAAATCCATAACTAAAGTCTTAAATGGAAAATACTCATAAACATCTTGATTATTAACAACAATCTTTCCAGAACCAAGAGTTAAATTAACTTTAGCAATACTTGTTTTTCTCTTACCAGTTCCGTAATAACTTTGATTTTCTTTCTTAGCCATTTTTAACCTCCCTATTTAACTTCAAGCACTTCTGGCTTTTGAGCCATATGTGGATGAGTTTCTCCTTCATAAACAAATAATTTTTTAAACATTGCTCTACCAAGTCTATTATGTGGAAGCATTCCCTTAACTGCTCTTTCTACCATTTCTACTGGATAGTTTTCAATCATTTCTTTAGCAGTTCTAGTACTAAGTCCTCCAGCATAACCAGAATGATTATAATAAAGCTTTTTAGTAAGTTTATTTCCAGTTAAATTTACTTTATTAGCATTTATTATAATAACATAATCCCCACAGTCAATATGTGGTGTATAAGTTGCTTTATGTTTACCTCTTAAAATATGAGAGGCTTTACTAGCTAAACGTCCTAAAGTAACATCAGTAGCATCAATGACATACCATTTACGTTCAACAGTTTCTTTTTTTTGCATATAACTTTTCATAATAATCGTTCCTTTCTTATTTTTATAGGATTTCCCAGGTCCTATAAATGGGATATATAAGAAAAATGTACCGTTTAAAATTATACTAAAACTAATCACAAATGTCAATATAATTAAGAGTTTTTATTAGAAATTATCGCTTTACAACAAAGTATATTTTTAAAATCAAATAATATTCTCAAAAATTGACTAAATTCCTTAGTTAGTTTATACTATTTTATAGAAAAGTAGGGATTATTATGAAAAATTTAACAATTTTAAAATTCGGAGGAACTTCTCTTAACAGTGATAAAAAAATAGAAACTATAATTAAAATAATTAATGAAAAATTAGCCAAAAATGAAAAACTAGTCGTAGTAGTATCTGCGATAGGAAGAGCACCGAGTAGTTATGCTACCGATACCATATTATCAACTATTGATTCTAAATATCAAGAATCTCATAAACAAGAAACTGACTTATTAATGAGTTGTGGTGAAACTATTGCCTCCGTTATTATTGCTAGTAAATTAGCTAATAAAGGGCTAAATACTATTCCCGTAACAGCTTTAAAAATGGGAATTATAACAGATAATAACTATGGAAGTGCTACTCCTATTAAATATAAACCAAAATATTTAAAAACTCTTTTAAAACAAAACAAAATACCTATTATCACAGGTTTTCAAGCCCTAACCAAAGATAATCACATAACAACCATTGGAAGAGGAGGAAGTGATACAACCGCTACAATTTTAGCAGATATGTTAAATGCCAGCAAAATAGAAATATATACTGATGTAAATGGTGTTTATGACAAAGATCCTCAAAAATACAAAAATGCTAAATTTTATGAACATCTAACATATAAAAATGCTCAAGAATTATCAGATAGTGGTGCTAAAATAATTCACAAAAATGCTATAAAATATGCTCAAAATAAAAAAATTCCCATTATAGTAAGAAACATTAATCTTAATAACAAAAAAACAATTATAAGCTAAAAAAGAAAATGATATTACCCTATCGTTTTCTTTTTTTTGCTTTTCCATGACTAAAATCCATCATTATCGAACCATCATTATTAGTTTTACAAAAATAATCTAAAGTAGAACACGCTTCTTCATAATTAAAAGAAGGAGAAAAATGAGAATTTTCAATTTCTTTATCAATATAATCTTTATTTAAAACAAAAATAGGTTTAATTTCATCTTTTAATGAATAAGAATCACCCTTATAATTTCTAAAAGACATATACTCATCCATTGAAAAATTAAATTCTTCTAAAATTTCAAAAGCCAATAAATATATTTTACTAGCATCACTTAAAGTCTCAAAATTTTTTTCTAACTCTTTTCTTCTTTCTTTTAAAACTTCTACTTCCAATAATAAAGTACCAGCCATAGCAGGTAAACAAGTAGCTAACATTTGTTGTCCATCACTTATATTAACATCCATATTATTTTCAATAACATAAAATGAGCCTATACTTACTAAAGCTGAACTAATAGCATTTTTAACTGTTTTTATCTTATATTTTCGATTTGGTTTAATAGATTCTTCAAGTTTTTCTCCTGCTTTAATAAAATGAGGTTTAATCTCATATAAATCATTCAAGTTTTTCAATATTTTAAATTGCATTTTTTTAATATCCTGATAAAACATCTTTCGCATTAAATCAAAATCTTCAAAACTAATATTTTGATCTTTATATTCCACCTAGAATTCCCCCCTTCAAAAGTTCCTCTATTATAACATATATTACAAAAAATTAAAAGTTATTTTTTGATTTTACTTTTTGAAGGAAGTTCATAAATAGGGAGCATACCGTATTTAGAGTTTAAATAACTTGTAACATCAAACAAAGAAATATCTTCTTTACCAATTTTTTTAATAAAACATCGTTCAAAATCTTCTCCAATAACAGTATTTAAATCACGAATTACCTCTCTAAAATCATCTTTTAAAAATTCTTGTTCCTCTAAAGATTTTGACACTCTATAAGCCTCATTAATAGCATATAGCTCTCTCATAATATCATCATAATAAGTATCACAAAGAACTCCACTATTATCAGCAATAAATTTTTTTATGTTATTAACATTATTGTTAATAAGTACATATGAAGTAGCATTATCTCTGATATATGATAAATCTGTAAGCCTAGCATCCATATACTCTTCTGGAATTAATATTCCTTTTATCTTAGAAACAGGTATATAATCTTTAACCAAAACTTCATCGCTTTTGTTAATTACTCTGTCATCCTTATCATATATAAAATCTACATCTTCAATTATAAAAGATATTCCTTGTTTAACATATTTAAAATAAGCTGAATCTTTCATATCACCATTAACATATAAATATCTTACACAAGAAATAGTATCCCCAAAATTATATCCATCATAATTCTTATTAACTAATACTCCTTTTTCTTTAGCATAATTAAAAGACATAATTCCCTCTTGCAAAATACTACAAAACTTTGAAAAGTCAAAACCTGCACTATGAATTAGTGTATTATCATTAAATTTATAATTATCAATCATCATAATTTACCTCTTCCAAATATAATCCTCCCGCAAAAGCACATTTTAAATTTCCTACTCTCTCTTTTGCAAGAAGTATTTCTTTTATATAATTAACAGATTTATCACCATTTCCAATTAAAATTAAAGCACCTACAATATTTCTGATCATTTTTCTAAGAAAACCATTTCCCACAAAAGTAATTTTTAAAATATCATTAACAACTTCAAATTCAATATTATAGATAATTCGCACACAATTATCTTTTTCCTTTTCGCCAGTTACAAAAGCTCTAAAATCATGCTCACCAATCAAGCATTTAATAGCTTCCTTCATCAAATCAACATCAAGTTCCTTTCCATACTGATAAACACAATTCCTTAAAATAGGATTATATTCTCCCATATTAATATAATAACAATATTTTTTTTCTTTAACATTATACCTAGCATGAAAATCATCATCTACAATTTTTATATCCCTAACATATATTTCTCCCTCAAAATAGTTATTTAGATATTTTTTTAAATTATAAAGTTTGTATTCTTTATCAATGTCAAAATGAGCATATTGTTCCAAAGCATGAACTCCCTTATCAGTTCTACCAGAAGCCTGAATATTAATTTCTTTACCTATTAAAGAAAACAAAGCTTCCTCTATCAAACCTTGCACCGTTCTAAGATTATTTTGTTTTTGATAACCATTAAAACCTGAACCATCATAACTAAATTTCATTAAATATCTCATTTTATTTCTTCCTTTTTTGAATATTATAAGTAATTTTAAGTAATTTTTTCACACTAACAAACCTACTAAAAAATATTCCCATCTTAACCTTAAATCCTGGTATTATTATAAGTTTATTATTATGAATAATACTATCAATAGCATATCTTGCAACATATCTAGCACTCAAAGAACTAATATTAAATCTAACTCCTGCTACTTTATTAAAATTAGTCTTAACTGGCCCTGGACATAAGACTGATACTTTTACCTTAGATTTATTCCTTCGAAGTTCTTCACTAATAGCCAAAGTAAATGAAGTTACATAAGCTTTAGTAGCATAATAGGTACTCATTAAAGGACCACCTTTTAAAAGACCAGCACTACTAGCTACATTTAAAATATATCCTCTATTTTTTTTAGTCATATCTTTAAGAAACATTCTTGTTAAAATATGAACAGCCTTTATATTTAGTTCAATCATATCAAGTTCTTTTAATAAATCTGCTTCTAAATAATCTCCATAAAGTCCAAAACCAGCATTATTGATAAGTAAATCTATATTTTCATTTTTAGTAAGCATATAAAGTTCTTTAACCTTTTTCTCAGAAACTAAATCCACAATTACTATTTTAACAGTAGTCTTTAATGATTTTTGCAACTCTTCTAATTTTTCTTTATCACGAGCTACTAAAATCAAATCAAATCCAAGTTCACTTAAATATATAGCTAGTTCCTTACCAATACCAGAAGAAGCTCCTGTAATAAGTGCTTTCATACTATCACCAACTCCTCTTTTATTATAACATTAAAATAAAACAAAAAAAAGGAACTAAGTCCTTATTTTACAAAATATAGTTTTAATCCTAAAGAAATAAAAAATCACTATATCAGAAATCGTGAATTTTCATTTGGAATTCCGTTTTTAAGTAAAAAACTGAAATAAGTCTGA
>URXR01000054.1 GCA_900551925.1 uncultured Mycoplasmatota bacterium
CAACTAATCCTCTTGAAATACTTAATTATACTAAAGATGTTTTAGTATGTAATATACATAATAGACAAAGAACTAAAGAAATACTAAAAAACAATGGTGCTAAAAGTGTTTATGGTACTGATGATATTTTAACAGAAAGTATAAATGGAAGTGGTTTTAATCCTAAATATGGTTTATTAGGTTCTAATATGGCTACAGATGAAACTTTAAAATTATTTCCTAAAGATGGAGAAAAACTTGTTTACGAAATACAAGAAATGTTAAAAGAAAAAACTAATAAAAATATTGAAGTAATGGTATATGGTGATGGTGCTTTTAAAGATCCAGTTGGTAAAATATGGGAACTTGCTGATCCCGTTGTATCTCCTTTTTATACAAAAGGTCTAGAAGGAACACCAAATGAATTAAAACTTAAATATTTAGCAGATAATAAATATAATTCATTAAATGGCGAAAAATTAAATAAAGCATTAGAAGAAGAAATTAAAAATAAAAATAAAAATTTAGTAGGTAAAAATGTATCTTTAGGTACTACACCAAGAAGATATACTGACCTTCTTGGATCTTTAGCAGATTTAACATCAGGTTCAGGAGATAAAGGTACACCAGTTGTTTTAATTCAACATTATTTTGATAATTATTCAGATTAATTTAAAATTTTATCAGATTTAATAAGAAAAATACACATTTTATTTGACAAATTCATATAATTTGTTATAATTATTACTGCATAGACAAAAGAAACAGCATTTATTTATGAGTTTATAATGTGTTTTTTAAATTATTAGTAACTTTGCTGTTAAGTGAAAGTATTAAAGAAAAACTCCCTATAAAAATTATAAATAACATTTCGATTGTTATGTAATAAATCGAAAGGAGAAAAATTATGTCAAGATATACAGGTTCTAGTTACAAACAAGCTCGTCGTACTGGTTTTTCTCTTTTAGAAAATGGTAAAGAACTTGCTCGTAAACCTTACGGACCAGGTATCCATGGTCAAGATAGAAAACGAAGACCTTCTACTTACAGCACTCAATTAAAAGAAAAGCAAAAAGTACGTTTTATGTATGGTCTTAATGAAAGACAATTTGTAAAAACTTACAAAGAAGCTGGAAAGATGGCAGGTATTCATGGGGAAAATCTTTTAAAACTTCTAGAATCTAGATTAGATAACTTAGTTTATCGTATGGGATTTGCTTCTACTAGAAGAGCTGCTAGACAACTTGTTAATCATGGACATATAACTGTTAATGGTAAAAAAGTAGATATTCCATCTTACAGATGTAAACCTGGTGATGTTATTACTTTAAAAGAACAATCTAAAGATCATAAAGCAGTTAAAGAAGCATTAGATAAAGTACATAAAAGAGTTGAATTTATAACTTTTGATGATAGTAAAATGACTGGTACTTTTGTAAGACTTCCTGAAAGAAGTGAACTTAATCCAGAAATTAATGAATCATTAATCGTTGAATACTACAATAGATAATAAAAAACACTTCATAAGAGGTGTTTTTATTTTAGTTAATTTTTTCCTAGATGTAATTTCATTTGAGGAATACTAAAAGCATTATTAGATTGGGCAGGAATAAATATTACATAATCGATATCATATTTATCTACATAGTAATTTATATCATGTCCTGTTTTATTATGTCTATAATCTATAGATACCATTCGATTGTAACTTGGGATTGATAAGGCTTCTAAGATATTAGTAAATGACGATCCTACAAACATAATATTTTTACCTTCTTTATTGGTCTCTATTCGAGTATAAGCCATATCTCCTTCCATATAAGCTTCTTCATAAGAATTGCCTGTCCCATAGACTCTTTTGTTACTTTCTTTATCGTTTTCATATCTAGTATAGGCTATTTCTTGTTTAGGAACTAGATACAACTCTTCTGGCTGTGATTTTATAGTTTGTCCTAGTTGCCTATTGTAAGCACCATTTACAATAGTCTTTTTAATTTCAAACATGTCCTCTAAATCATAGGAAGAAACATCAGTATAATCATTAATTTTGTTATAAAGTAAATAAGCACATCTTGGAGTTATATGATGATCATTAGAATAGTAACAATTATAGATATTACCGTCTTTAAAAACTTCTAAGGCATCAATAAAAATTATGTCTTCATTTAAACTTTCTTTAACTATGTTTACAGATTTTTGATAGATATCTAGACTCGAATTATAAGTTTTAGGAAGTTCTTTAGTCATATAAGCATCTTTTCTAGGAATAGATAAAAAGATAAATTTAGCATCTATTTTTTTTGATTCTTCATTAATTAAATTAGTAACATTTTCTAATCCTTTATAGTAATTATTAGTTACTTCTTTTTGACTAGCAGTATAAAGTTCTCCGTCTTTTCCTTCGACTACGTCACCATAATATCTTTGAAACTGGAACAGAAAATACCCCTTTACTAAGTAATCACGAAGTTCTAATTGATCATTAAAAGCTGTTGTTAAGGTATCATAGTAATTGTTATTTAATAAACTTTTAAAACTAAACTTAGGAAAAGTTGTAAGATTTCTTCTTTCGGTTTCACTTACTTTTTCATTATTAAATATAGTAGTAATCATAAAGAAAAAGATAATTATTAGAAAGGAACTTATAAAGATACTTTTGATTATTTTTTCACTTTTCATACTTTAACCTCCTTAAAACCTAAAATAGATGAAAGGATTATAACTAGAATAGGCTAAAAACATAATAGTTATTATAAAGATTACAATTAAACTTCCATAATGTAAAATATTTAAAGCTAGTTTTAGTCTTCCTTCTTTTAGAAAGTTAATTTTATCTACTATTTTATAATAAACTGGCATAGAGAAAATAATGGCTAGAATAAAATAAATAGCATAAGTTTCTAAATAGATTAGTAATTCATTTAAAGAAAATTCAGTTATTTTTAGAGTAAACATACTGGTAAACATAGTTTTGATGCTATCTAAACTTTCGCATCTAAAGATAACCCAGCCGATTAAAACAATAAATAAGGTATAAATATGTCTTATTACATTTGGGGTTTTAGCTAGTACTTTATTGAAAACAAATTTTTCTAGCATTAAAAAGATAAAATAATAAAGTCCCCAGATTACAAAGTTCCACTCTGCTCCATGCCAAAAACCTGTTAAGAGCCAGACAATAAATAAATTAATTATTTGTCTTTTTATTCCTTTTCTATTTCCTCCAAGAGGGATATAGACATAATCACGGAACCAAGTTGATAAGGAAATATGCCACCTTCTCCAAAATTCTGTAATACTTTTAGAGATATAAGGAAAATTAAAATTCTCTAAGAATTTAAAGCCGAATATTCTGCCTAGACCGATAGCCATATCAGAATATGCTGAAAAATCAAAATAGATTTGGAACATATAAGCAATAGCCCCAAGCCATGCAACAGGAGTTGAGATATCAGATGAGGCAAAAATAGTGTCTGCTAAGGCTCCCATTTGATTAGCAATAATTACTTTTTTGGCTAGTCCTAAGATAAATCTTCTTATTCCATACTCGACATCTTCAAAAGTGGTTTTTCTTACTTTTAATTCTTGTTCAATTGTTTCATATCTGACAATTGGTCCGGCAACTAGCTGAGGGAATAAGGAAACGTATAATAAAAGAGTTAAATAATTTTTTTGAAGGCTTACTTTATTTCGGTAGACATCGATAACATAACTCATAGCTTGAAAAGTGTAAAAAGAAATTCCTATAGGAAGGACAATATCAGGAATAGTTATATTAAGGCCAAAAATATTATTTACATTTTCTAAGAAAAAGCCTGTGTATTTAAAATAAACTAAAGTAGCAATATTTAAAATTAGAGTTAAAATTAAAAATAGCTTCTTTTTATTGGTTTTATTAATTAGGATAGCTCCGATATAATCAATTAAAACGACAAAAAGAAGAACTAAGAGAAATTTTGGCCCTCCGAAAATGTAAAAAACTAAACTAAAAAATAAAAGAATATAATTTTTTAGTTTCTTAGGAGCTAAAAAATAACATAGTAAAACTAAGGGCAGGAATAGAAAAACAAAGATTGTGCTGCTAAATACCATAATTTCCTCCTTTAAAAGTTAAACATTAACCATTCTGGTTTAAAGATCATTAAAAGTCCAATTAGGATCATGATAATTCCTCCGATTAAATGAGAGTATTTTCCATATTTATTACTAATAGCAGTAATTTTTAAAGTTTTCATAGCAATTATAAATACTACTAAATCATCTAATAAAAAGAAGAAGACATATATTAAAATATAAATAATATTTTGAGTACTAGTTACATTGTTACTAGCTAAAATTTCAGTAAACATTACTGGAAGACCTAGAGAACATAAAAGTTCAATTATATTAACTGTAAATGCTAAGACAATAATTCCTCCCAGAGCTAAAATAAATTTTTTGTTTTCAGTTATATTTTTAATTTTGGTTATAATTTTTTTTCTTCTTTCTTTATTTACTATCTCACAACCAGTATCTTTTCTGGTCTTAATATAACGATAGATATTATAACTACCAAAGATAAGGGCAAATAAAGCTAGACCTATTTTTAAAATTGTAATGCTATTTATAAACATAGCTAGATTTAAGAAACTTACCATAAATAGAAAATAAATAAAGGCACTAGTAACTAAAAAAGTAATACCTAAAATCCACATTCTATTTCGTTTAGGATAGTCAAAAAGCATAGTTATTAAAAAGATTAGTATCCACATAGCACAGGGATTAAATCCATCTACTAAACCAATTATTATGGCAATTACAGGTAATGAAAAGTCTGCTAGATTGACATTTCCAATTAAAGGAATAGAAAAGTTTATTTCTTTATTCTCTTCTTTATTATTTTTTTCTTTAATATCTTCTAAATCTATTTCTTTTTTATCCTCTTCAAAACTGGAATTATTATCACTGTTATCATCAGTGTCCTCAATAGTCCCCTCTTCTATTCCTAGAACTATTCCAGCTTTATCAGTATAAGATGTTTTTTGAGCGGTTTTTATGGCATCATCAATTTGGTCTTCGGTTACTCCTTCCATAAAACCTTGAATTACTTGTTTTCCTACGACTAAGTAAGGGACTCCTTGAGGAGTTACGTCCATGGCCTCTCCTACTTCTTCCCAAAGTTTTTGATTGGCTTCATCATACCATACTTCGTATCTATAAATATTAAGATCATCATCAGAATTGTAGTTAGAGTCTAAATATTCTTCTAGAGCACTACAATGAGGACAACCATTTCCATAGAATAAATATAAGTTAACTTCTTTAGCAGATACCATAGTTGGTAATAATAAAAAAGCTGCTATTATCAAGAATATATATTTTTTCATTTAACCACCTATTTATATTTTTTGATTTCTTTTTCTATTTCTTCATATGATGATTCTCCAGTTAGTCTAGATAATTCTTTACCATTTTCATCGGCAAATATTAATACTGGTAAGATATTTCCTACTTCATAAGGACAATCGTCGAAATCATAATCAATTTCTGTTACATGAACTTTATAATTTTCTAATATTTTTTCTAAAGTATTATTTATAAGTATACAGGATAAACATCCTAGGGAAGTTATTTTTATTATTTTCATTTTGCTAACTCCTTTAGTTTTTCGATAAATATATCTAACTCTTCTTTAGTAGTTTTATAAGAAATACTAATTCTAATAGAGTTTTCGGCTCTTGTTATATCATGATATAGTTCATTTACAACTTGAGAGTAATTGCCACTTGAACAAGCTGTTTTACTAGAGATAAAAATATTATTATTAGAAAAATATTCTAAAGCCTCTTCACTATTTATATTAGAAAGACTAATATTTAAAATATGAGGAATTGAATAAGAATTAGAGTTTATAGTAACTAAGTCTTTTATATTAGTTTTTAGATATTGATTTAATTCATCAACGTATTTATATTTTTCTTCTAGATTAGTAAAAGCTTCTTTTATAGCAATACTTGAAGAAGTTATGAGAGATGTTTGAGGAGTACCACTTCTGTAAATTGATAAAGATTTTCCACCATGAATTAGAGGAATAAGTTTGATATTTTCTTTTTTTATTAAACCTCCGATCCCTTTAATTCCAAATATTTTGTGCATTGAAAAGCTAGCTAAATCAATGTTAGTTAAATCAAAAGAGCATTTACCTAAGGCTTGGGTTATGTCACTATGAAAGATAACATTGGGATATTTTTTTAATTTTTTCCCTATTTCTTCGATAGGTTGTCTAAGTCCAGTTTCAGAATTTACTGCTCCGATCGAGATTAAAGTTTTAGTATTATCATCAATTAAACTTAGTAGATGATTTATATCGATAAGACCAGATTCCTCTAAATTTACAAAATCTATTTTGACATTTTTAGTTTGTAAGAAGCCTAAAGGAGTTGTTATAGAAGAATGTTCTAGCTTTGTTGTTATAATATGACTGACATTTAAACCTTTTAAAACCATATTATTAGATTCACTGGCACCGCTTGTAAAAATAAGTTCATTTTCTTTGATATTTAAAAGATTTGTAATAGTTTTTGTAGATTCTTTTATTTCATTTAAAGCTTCTTTTCCTAGTTTATGATTGGAATTAGGATTAGCAAAGTATTTTTCTTCTGTTTCAGTAAATTTATTTAAAACTTTGGTATCTGCTTTAGTAGTAGCAGAATAATCTAAGTATATCATAACATCACCTTTTTAATTATAACACAGGATTATTAATTTTTAAAATTGGAAATGATTATAATAGCTAAAGATGACAATTATTGTATGAATTTGTTATTTTTTCATAGAAAAAACTCTAAAAACATTTAATTTTAGAGTTTGTTTAATAATAGTTTAATTATGGAATTATTACAAAGCGGGATGAACAACTACCACTAGCACTGCCATAATTATAACTTGAAAAAAATAATCCAGCAAGAGCACTATCATTATAATATCCACTTCGAGAAAACCAAGGGCCACTAGAATGTACAATCCATGAACGAGCATTATACCAATTATCATTGTCTTTGTTATACACTTCTTTTATAGAATCGCCTAATTTACTTCTTATCATTCCAGTATTACTTGTCCCAAAACTATATTTATCATAATATTTAGAATTTGGATAAGATATTCCTGTATAACTCATATAATTTCCAGAATTATATATTATTCCAGTATATCCTGAGTTATAAGCATTAGAATATCCACTCATCATTGTTGTTCCATTTTTTGATACTATATTTCCCATAGCATAGTCATAAGCTCCTCCACTCATATCATATACTCCGTAGATATTTCCTGTTGTTGAAGCTAGCATTCCTTGTTCTGTGTCATAACTATTGCATGTTGAAGAACTTGAGCTTCCTGCAGATGAACCACATCCTGTTATATAGTTACTGTTATTATTTATTCCTATTTCTTGGCATGTTTCATCTGTACATGTTCCATATTTTGAATGTGATAAGTATGCTACTGCTCCCCATTCCATATTCTTTATCATATGAGTGTCGGTATTTGTACTTAATCCATATTGATTTCCACTATCATTCATTTTCATTATGTTTGTTGCAAATGAACTTATATTTTGTCCTCTTAAACTATTCAAGTTTGGTTTACTTGTTATATTAGGTATTGTTCCTGTTAATTCAAACTTTCCTATCCAAAAACCTGTTAATTTTTCAGAACCAAAGGTAAATGCTGGATGAGTATAATATTTATTATTACAAGTACTATCTGTACACTCTGTATTATTTATTTTACAACTTTCACTCTTGGCTCCATCTGCTCTACTTATTGTATCTGTACATGTTATGTCTCCTGTTGTATTTGTTCCTTCTTCAAACATTATTTCTATTTCTTGAGGTTCACTTCCTTCCGTTCCATTACTATTATAATTCCATACTTTATATTTATATCTTGGAATCCATACTTGCATGGTTAATATGTCATCCATAGGTATTTCTGTTCCTGGACTGGCATTTAGATATGTACTTCTACTTGAACTTGTTACTGTTACACTGTTAGCCCATTTCTTTTCACAATAATCATACCACTCATATTCTTTAAATTCGTTAGTTTCATCAGCTTTTTTCCATACTTCTGCTGTTTCATCATAATATACTGGTATCATATTGGAGTCTAATTCTGGACTATTTGGGACATATAAATTACATGTATCTACTTCTACTTCTATTGTTTTTTTTCCTTTTATTGTATCTGTAAATAGAGCATAAGAACTTTTAGTTAAATTTATAGAGGTATATATTGCTATTACTATTATTCCCATGCAAAATAAAGATAGAAATACTTTAT
>URXR01000055.1 GCA_900551925.1 uncultured Mycoplasmatota bacterium
GTTTTATAGTTTATTTTGTATCGTCTTGTTTTAAATCGTCAACATTAGTATATATACTATGCCATTTTTAAAGTTTTTTTACAAGACTTTTTTTTAAAACTTCTTCTTGGTTGGCTGTAAGTTTAAACATATTACCTTTACCAACTTGAATAATAGTACCTTCTACTGGTTGGAATAGTAAATCTGTAACTTTATTTCCATTTAATTTTACAGCACCTTGTTGAAGTAATCTTCTAACTTCGCTTTTAGATTTATATTTACCTGATGAAAATATACAATCAATCAAAGAGTATGTAGAACCTTCACCCATAAGATTAGGATCATAAGTAAGAATAGGCAACTCCACATTCTCAATGTCCTTGTTTTGATATACTGCTTGAAAATTTATTTCTGCATCTTTTACTTCTTCCTCGGTATGGTAAAGAGATATTATACTTCTAGCTAGATGCATTTTGATATCACGTGGATTAACTTCATTATTTTCTAATAATTTTTTTATGGCACTTATTTTATCTGGATGTACGTCTGTTGTTAATTGATAATATGTAATAATTAAGTCATCTGGTATTTTCATAACTTTTTCATACATAACTTTTGCATCTTCATCTACTCCAATATAGTTTCCTAATGATTTACTCATTTTTTCTTTTCCATCTATTCCAACAAGTAATGGAACAAAAACTGGAACTTGTTGAGAAACACCATAATCTTTTTGAATGTTTCTCCCCATTATTACATTAAAGGTTTGATCTGTTCCACCAAGCTCTAAATCTGATTTAACAACTACAGAATCATAGGCTTGCATTAACGGATAAAAAAATTCATGTATTGCAATTGGTTTATGATTAGCCATCCTGTTGCTAAAATCAGCTCTTTCTAACATTCTTGCCATTGTTGTTTTACTGCATAAATTAATAACATCCTTAAAATTCATTTTGCTAAACCATTCACTATTATAATGAAGTTCAGTTTTGTCTTTATTCAGAATTTTAAAAATTTGTTCTAAATAAGTTTGTGCATTAAATCTAACTTGTTCATCCGTTAATTGATTTCTTGTCTTAGATTTTCCAGAAGGATCACCTATTGCACCAGTGAAATCACCAATAATAACAACTGCAGTATGCCCCAATTCTTGCAATTGTTTAATTTTTCTTAATGCAACTGCATGACCTAAATGTATATCTGGTGCTGATGGATCCATTCCAAATTTAATTCTCAAATTTCGATTTTCTTTTTTTACTTCAATTAATTTTTCTCTCAAAGCTTCAACATCATTTATATTTTCAGCTCCATTTAACAAAAATTTTAATGTTTCTTCAATATCAAACATGTACTTCTCCTCCTAACTAATTTGTAAGATAGTTTAACACTTATTTACCAATTATACAATAAAAATTTATTTTTAATTTCTATAAACATAATCAATAGGTATATCTCTTTTATCTTCTAAATTTTGTGTACTTTTATCAAATTCTTCTTTTGCAAATATAATTTCATCAATATATTTTTTTATTTCATTTTTTTCAACAATTGGCGACATTGGATATATTTTCAGTGCTCCTGTTTTATATTCACAATTAAAAGGTTTATAACTCTTTGAAAATGTAATCTTAAAATGTACTTTTTCATTTTCTAATAAATGTAAACAAAATAAGTAAAACTGATAATTATATTCTACAAAATTATTTATTATTTTTTCTGACGATATAATATAATCATTATACATTTTTTCATTATTAGGTAGAACAACAAATAATGTTGCAATACCCTCAGTCTCTTTATTTATAACCTCAAATGAATTATGATTATCTAAACACTCTCTTATATACTCACAATTTGTAAACAAATTATACAATAATTTTTGAAAACCTTTTATGCCAAACAACTCCATAGCAATATATGCGGAAACAGGACCTGCAGATGATCTTGTTAATTCTAATGTGTACTCAAATGGTGAATACTCTCCAAATGAAAGATTATCAATTCCTTTATCCTTTTTATTACCTAAACCAGTAACATCATTAAAATCATGTGCCATAAAAATACTAGATACATATGGACAAAAACCAGTTTTATGAAAATCAGCGCCGAAAGAATCAGCATATTTAATTTCTGATATTTTATTTTTCATTGACTTTATTTTTTTTATTTCACTATTAGACATATTCAACGAATTTTTTTCAAAATCATATTTTTTAAAAAACAACCAAGCCCATCCAATAACCGAATCAACATGAATATGAGGAATATAACTTAAATTATACTCTTTAACTAATCTATCACGCAATTCAACTACCTTTTTTATAGGATCAATTATTATCTCATTTGTTGTACCACCATTTACAATAATACATCCAATACTTATACCATTTTCAATACTGTACCTTAATCTTTTCTCTAAAAAATCAATATCAATCATTCCATTATCTAAAACTTTTATTTTTTCACATGATTTTTTTCCAATTCCAAGCCAATCACATATTTCTGAATGACAAGGATGTGATTTTTCAGTTGAAAAAACCACTATTTTTTGATTGCTAATTCCATTTTGAATACTATCTGGAATTGCTTTTTTTAAACCTATTTTTACTGCATACATATTTGTAGCTTTGCCACCAAATGTAAAAATTCCTCTAGCTTTTTTATAATTCCAATCTACAAGTTCAGATAAATATTTTGCTACTATTAACTCCGTAGCCATCAAATACCCTGATGACTCATCCTGCGCGAAATTAGGGTTATATAATGATGTATACGCAGATGCTGCAATACTTATCAAGTTAGCAGGAGGAGTTATGTTAATCATAGTACCTGGATGTTCCCAAATAACAGCTCTCTGAAATAATGTTGAAAAATCAGCTAATACTTTTGATAACATTAAACCATTTTCAGAAATATGTTTATCTAATAAAATTTCATTATACTTTTTTATTTCACCAGATAATATTGGTTTGCCACAATAATATTTATTAACATTTTTATTTAACTCACTAAATATATCATTAAATTCCTTACTTACTGCTTCTCTATCCTTCAAAAAATAATCAAAATAATTCACAATTACCTCCAATAACTTCAAAAGCATTTATTACCTTTTTTATATTATCATTACTAATTTGATTTTTAGTAACGATTTGTAAAAATTTTTTTATTAAAATTCTAGTTTCATCCTTTTTAAACATTATTTCATCTATATTATCATTCATAGAAACTTTATTTTTCACAATTTTATTTATACTTTCCAATATCAAAACAAATAAATTTACTTTCAATTTCGGTAAATTATTATAATTTAATTTAATATAATAACTACATAAATTTAAAAACATTTCAAAATCATTTTCATCTTTTGTTCGCATATAATCAAATAATAAATCTATTATAGCATCTATATAGTCGCCAAATAAATCAGCCATTATATGCACTAAATCATTTGGCATTATTTTATACTTTTCATTTGAGTGTTTTAAACTTGGTTTTTCAGAATTAATCACTGTATTAAAAATTTTTAATCTTAAGCTATAATTGTCATCATCTATATTTAATATATCTTTATAACACTTTTCAAATGGTAACAATTCTTTTGTTTCCTTAATAACAAAGTTTAATTTTTTTATAGTTTCAATTAAATCTTCTTTTTGATAAAAATACTGCCAATTTAAAACAAAATTAGTAAGATATAATAAATCTATACTATTGCTATCCTTACATTGTCTTAAATCCAAATCCTCAAAATCTATCATATATATTGTTTTATTTTTTAAAATAATATTTCTTGGGATAAATCCTCTATATATCAGACCTCTTTTAAATAATTCATAAAAAATTTTTTGGAATAAAAATAAAGGAATAGTTTTGCTCTTTTTGATATCATATAATGATTCTTGTAGTGTAAAACCTTTATATTCAGTTATAACATATGAATCAGATTTAACTGTAACTATAATAGGAATAACTGGTATTATTTTATAACCATCAATATCTATATTAGCTAACAATCTCTCCATTTCAACAGCATTATTGTATTCTAGAGAAGCTTTATTAAGAGTGGTTCTTTTTATGACATAATTTTTATTTTTTAATTTTACAATACGAAATCTATCATCAGTATCAATAAGCTCAGAATTAAAACAAAAGCGATATTTATTATCTTTGTAAACTTTATTAATTATCATTTCCCATTTAATATTTTTATCATTAATTAATACCTCGTTAATCTCATTTTTATTATATAAACTACTCATGACTAAAACCTACATTTTTTTAATACTCTTGTAACTGCTGTATCCTTTATACCTTCAGAATCAAATTTATAATATTTTATTAAGTCATCAACTGAACCTGATGTACCTTCAACAAACCCATGAGATTCTATAAAAAGAGGCCTTGAAATATATGGATCTGATAAAACAGATTCAGATACATACTTTTTAATTATAGACGGATCGCCATTAAACAATGTTAATACTGGTGCATTATTTGTTAGAAGATTTGGTAAGTGTTCTCCTACCTTTTTTGGACATACTAAATTAATTACATTAGTTGGACAATTATATTCTACCTCCAACATTTTTGCTGCTTCTACTGCATTTTCAGCCATAAAACCAGTACTTATTATTACTAATTTAGGATTTCTATCTGATTTATGAATAAAGTATGCTTCTTTATTTTTTAAATCTTTTGAATCTCTATCAATATTTACTTTTCCATGATGAAGTCTAACATAATTAACGCCATGATTTTCCATTAATACATCAGAAAATATATTATATAAGTCTATAGCATCTGCCGGCTCATAAAAATTAACCTCTGGTATCGACATAACTCCCATAGGTTGTCCAACTGATTGATGTGTCTTTCCATTCTTACCTTGAAATATTCCAGATGGTTCTGCAACAATTAAGATGTTGCTTCCTCCTGTAGCGGCAGCATTTATTTGATCGAGTGATCTATATGCAAAAGCATCTCCATAGCAAATATAAATTCTAGCATTTGGATTTTCTATGGAAATACCATGACTCATTGCTATGGCATGTTGTTCTCTTATTCCAACATTCATATAATTAGCAAACCCAGGAAAACCAATAGCTTCAGCTTGATCTGTTCTTAATAAATCCGGTGTAATAAAGTAAAATTCAGGTTTATCTTTTAAACTTAAAATTTTATTTCTTAACTCTTTCAAGTAATTATCTTCAGCATCCTCTAAATTGATTCCAGATGTTTCTGATCTAATTTCAAAAACGTTACTTTCATCACTTTTTTCTGTTATGTGTTTATCTTTAGGTAAAGCTACCATTTTCTTAGCTTCGTTGCTTATTTGACTAAAGCCTATTTTTTTATCTTTTAAACTTTGCTTCATTTCTTCTAAACTTTCATGAACAATTTGCTTTTGAGATACTGACGATAAAGTATGGTATCCACTGAAATGTTCCTTTGCCCCTTTCACACCATATCCTTTTATTGTATTTGCTATCAATAAAGTAGGTTTTTGGATATTTTGTAGTTTCTCATATGATTCATAAACCTCTTCTATACCATTTCCATTATCAATTTCAATAACATCCCAGCCATAGCCTTCCCAAACTTTTCTTGTATCTGTATTTCCGTCTGGATTATATGTTGGACCAGACAATTGCTTTTTATTTTTATCTAAAATACATATTAGATTATTTAACCCTAAAGTTGCCGCATGCCTTGCAGCTTCATTAACATTTCCTTCTTGTTCTTCTCCGTCACCCAAAAACACTATTGTTCTTGCATCTATTCCACGATCTCGGTTAGCAATACATGAACCTATACCATAGCTCAATACCATTCCTAATGATCCACTAGGTGTAATATCTACCCCTGGTGTTATATGCATATCTTCATGTCCTTGTAACCTACTTCCCAATTGTCTATAACTATTTAATTCTTCAGGGCAAATATATCCAAGAAGTGAAAAGATCGTATAACGAAGTGGCCCTTCATGTCCTCTTATTAATACACGGTCTCTATTTTCGTTTTTTGGATTGTGCGGGTCAAAATTAAATTGTCCTCCAAAATACAAAGTAGTTAATAATTCTACCGAAGACATATTACCTCCAATATGTCCATTTTCTGCCTTCATTATTGTATCTAAAGCTGTAGTTCTTACGTAATCTGCAATTTCTTTTAATTTATTAATCTTTTCTTGTTTATCCATTTCTATTTTCCCCCAAATCATATTTCTTAAAAATTATTTAATATTTCATTACATATTTTTTCATATCCAACAGCATTTGGATGTAATCCATCATATAAATCATCTTTAGATAATAAGTTTTTTATTTCAATATATTTAATTTTATTTATTTGACATTGTCTTTCAATAATTTCATCAATTTTTAATACATTATCTAAATTATACTCTTTTCTCTTTGATAAATCTGGTTTAATTATCCCAATAAAGCAAATATCTTTACTGTATTTGAAAGCTTTATTAATTATCTCATTTACATTTTTTTCAAACTGTTCTGTATATTTTATATCTTTGTTTAATAAAAGGGAATCTTTAATACCGAATGCAAATATTAACTTAAAATCATCTTCATTGTTAAATCTATTCTTCAACTCTTCTTCAAATCTTTTCAAAATATCTAAAGATTTCTGACCTGGTATTCCCATATTAAAAATAAAACTTGTTTTTTTTCTATTATATAGTTTTATTTTTAGTCTATTGACCCATCCACCATATTCATTATCATGCCAACCATAGACTATACTATCACCCCAAGCAATAATAACTAAATCTTTTCCCATATTTTATTCCTCCATTAAATTTTGTTTTTTTTAATGAATACATTATAAACTAATTTTCTAATTATATTTTAGTTCAATATTAGAACACTTTATTATAAAATCTTCTAAAGATTCTCCATTTCTTAATAGTACATGATATTCGTATTGATTATTTAATTTATAGACTTCTTCATAAAGCCATATTCTGTCTTTTAAATTACTTTCTTGTTTAACTATCTCAAAATCTTTAAATACTATAGAGGTAACTTGAGTTAAACCTTTTTTATTATTTAATTTTATGATAAAATCTTTATTTTTCTTAGTTGCTTTTTTTATGAAACAATCATGAAAATACTCTTTAGCAAAATCCGGAATTTTATCTTTAAACTGTTTTGTTAAATGTTCATTATAATCTTGTATTTTCTTTTTTGTATATTTTTCTATATTTTCAGAATATTCAGTTATCTTTTGATAAATGTCTTTAGTTACATGACCTAAAGCAAGTACTCTAATATCTTTGACTTCATTCAAAATCTCCATTGGTAGTAATTTTTTTATTCTAGAAAGTTGATATTTAAATATTTCTTCAAATTTTTTTATAGATTTTTTCTTAGATTGATGTTTAAAAATTTTTATAGTTTCTTCCTTTTTCATTTCATATAATTTTTGAAAATATTCTTCAGAAAATTTACCAGATTTTTTATCAACTTGTAAAATACCAAATAGGTGACTTTTTTGCATAGTGTTATACCAATCTTTAGTCATATATTTCATACTTATCACTCCATTTTATAATTTTACTTCATATATACTATTAATTTCTTCTTTATCATCAATTACGCTAAATGCTAAATCTATTAAAATATCACTAATTTAATTTCAATCTCTTTTTAAGCAAATTTTATCTATTTGGGCATTATAAAGTTCATTTAAATTTTTAAATTTAGAAATTGTATTTTTCTTTGTTGATATGCCACATTTGCCAAAATCCATATAATCATCGTGCTTTACAAGCATATACACATTATCTGTGTTTTTAAAATATAATTCAATTTCTGGATGTCTATTACTATCCAATGAATCAAATAATTCTTTAAATTTTTCAAACGTTTTGATTATCTAGACAATATATAAATGGATCATCCTCA
>URXR01000056.1 GCA_900551925.1 uncultured Mycoplasmatota bacterium
CTTCTTCATAATCTTCATTAAGCCATACCCTTATTTCATAACTTATTAACTCATTGTCATAGATTATTCCACTATCTAAAATATTATTTGCTTCTTCTAATGTAAATGGTCCATGTTCTTCTCCATTTATTTCTACTCCTACTTTGACATATTTATCATCTATTACTCCTTCATTATAATCACTTGGTACTTCATTTACTAACTTTACATCATATCTTGCTGGAACATCTCCAATATTTTTCAAATTAAAACTATAAGTCTCTTCTTGTAATAGTCCATCAGTATCACTCATTACACTTACTTTTTGATTAGTATTTTCAAAATATTCACTTAACTCTAAAGTTACATCTCCTGCTCTTATTATTTGTTCTTTATCTGATGAACTATTTCCAGTTAACAGGGCATAACTTGTTCCTGACACTATAAAAAGTAATCCTAATACTGTTACTGTTAAACATATATTATAGACAAGCTTTTTATTAGCTTTTTTCTTTTTTAAAAATTCTTTTATTTTATTCATAATAATTCTCCTCATTATAGTTTATCTATTCTAATTATACAAAATTTTAATTTTAATGACAATAAAAAAAGAACAAATTATCAAAATTTGCTCTACTTTTCTTTCTTCTTAGGATCTTTTTCTTCTAATTTTTTAGTAATCTCTTTAGTAGCTTTAATAGCAGTTTTTCTTAAATCTTCAATAGCATTTTCTATAACTGGAGTAGCTTTATCTTTAGCATATGCTGCTAATTCTTCAATTTTTATTTTAATTTGATTAGCTTTTTCCTTAGCAAGTTCTAAAGCTTTTTCTTTATCCAAATCTCTTAAATCATCTTTTATTTCATTTATTTTTTCTTCAATTTGAACTTTAACTTCTTCATAATCTAATTCTTTAACTTGTTTACACAAATCATCAAGTTTTTTAGAAAGTAACTTTCTTGTTTCACTACCCTTTCTTGGTGCAAATAAAACTCCTATACCTATTCCTGCTAAAGTACCTACTAATAATGATCCTACTGTTTTCTTTTTCATCTTATCCCTCCTTATTTCTTTTTTTAAATATTTTTTCAAAAAACATAACAGCTTTAGCTACAAAAGTATCACTTACTGCTACAATAGCATCTGTAAAAGTATCTATTGCTGAAAACACTCCATTAACACTTTTTAGCTTTTTTTCAATGTCTGTAAGTATTACATTCATCTTATCAACAGTATATAATAATTTTATGCAAATAATTATTGAAAATACTATTAAAACTGAACCTAATACTAAAAGTATTGCAAGTAACACATCATTTAACCCTACCATTTTTATTCCTCCTTATTATTTTGAATCATACATCATATCAATTAAATCATATAAATTTTTTTCATCTGCTTCTTCTTTAGGCTCTTCTTTCATTCCTAAATCAGCATCTGCTATTTTCTTTACTTTTTTTATTTCTTTAGCACTTTTAGGTTTAATTTGCTCTTTAGTTATTTCAAGTTCCTTTGTAGATTCCAATTCTTTTTGGATTTTTATTTGATTTTCAACCTTATCAGATAATTCTTTGTTCTTAGTACTTCTAGTAGTCTTTTCTTTAGCTGGTTTTACTTCCTTCTTAACTTCTTTTTCTTTAGCATCATCTTTATAATCTACATTATATTCAAGTCCTAAATCTTCAAAATATTCCTCAGCATCCCCTAGAGTTATCTTAGATATTGCTGGAGTCTCTTCTTTCTTCATCTCATAAAGAAGTCCTAAATCATCATCTTCTAAAGCCTCTTCTTTAACTCCAAAAGCTTTTCTTCTAACTGAATCTAAACTTACTGTTTCTTTTTTATCTTGAATAAAAATATGTTGCTCAGCTTTACTATCATCACTTCTAGCTTGTTCTAAAACTGGACTTACCCCCACAAAACCATATACTGGAGAAATAATCGGAGAAGGCTTAAATTTTTCTTTTGGAGTATCATCACGATATCCTCCATAAAGAGGTTTTTTTACTTCTTCCTTCTTTGGTTCTATTCTTGGTTTTCTTTCTCTCTTTGGTTCTTCTACCACAAAATCATTTTCATCAAAAATCACTGGTGTTCTACGCATCTCTCTTTTCATAGGTTGCTTTTTTTCTAAAGGTTCTTCCGTAGGAATTTCAATTTTTTTAGGAATAGTTTTTTCAATATCAATTTTTTTAACTATCTCTTCTTCTTTTACTGGCTCTTTTTTCTTTTCCTCTTTAACCGGAGTATCATTTATAAATTCCTCATCAAATTCCTCTTCTTCAAAAATAGCATTTTTAATTTTGTCTAATAATTTCATATTTACACCTCTAATCCACAGAATCCATTTCTATTACGTTTTCATCAACAGGCTGGTCTTCTTCTTCATAAACCCCATATTCTTCTTCATATGTTAAAAAATTATCAGTATTGCTATCATCAGGCCCTAATAACGTAAATTGCTCTGAATCATATACTAAAGCATTCGAACCTATCATACTATCAATTATCTTATAATTATAACTAATATTTTTAAGTACAATAAGTGAATCCACAATAGCACGTTTAACATTATCAGTAACTACTTCTATTTTAGCATAATTATACATAATTTCAACTAAATTACCACCATTAGAATCACTAACCACTACATAACCCTTTTTATCATCATAATCAATATCTTTAGAATACTCATACTTTTCATGATCTATCTTATATTCATTTTGTTTTTTATTATAATAGCTTATCAAATCAACATATAAATAATATTTATCTCCATATGAATACAAAATGTTGTTACTATCAATATCTCCAATTAAAGTCATATGAGATGGTAAATATAATTTATATCCTTCTAAATACGTATTTTTATCCACATTATCTTCTTTTAATGTCTCATCTATTAACTGATCATAACTAGAGTCATATATATTAGTACATCCTGTAAGAAGTAATAAAATTGCTATTCCTATTATATATTTTTTCATACTCACCTCTATTATTATATCAAAAGTAGCAAAGTTTTTAAATATCTTTTACTGCTTTTAACATATAAATTTTATCTCCTTTACTAGAGAATTTTTTCTCATATTCTGTCATAACATTATCAAAATCTTTATCTTTATGTAAATCTAGTGATATATCAACTATTTTATATCCATATGTTGTTAAAGAAATTATCGAATACTCAAATAATTCTTTATTATCAGTTTTAAACATAATTTTTCTATCACTAGAAAATATTATATCATACTTTTTCAAAAAACTAAAACTAGTTAATCTTCTTTTTTCATGTCTTTTTTTAGGCCAAGGATCAGAAAAATTTAAAAAAACCATATCTATCTCTTTATTAAATAAGGAATCAATATTATTGGCATCATAATTTATAAGCACTAAATTACCAAGAATTTCTAATTTTTCAAGTTCTCTAACTCCATAAGCTAAAACTGTATCTATTCTCTCTATTCCTATAAAATTAATATCAGGATTCTTCTTAGCCATTTCATAAATAAATTTACATTTCCCTGTACCTATCTCTAAATAAATAGGATTTTTATTTTTAAAATACTTTTGCCAACAACCTTTATATTCAAGAGGATTTTTAATCACATAATTAGACTTCTCTAAAATTTTATCTTTGTTTTTAATATTTCTAATTCTCATAAACTTCACCTTTACTTATTATACAATAGCCTAGTCAGAAAATAAACAAATGCATAGAATAAAAATGAAAAAGGAGGAGAAATATGCCTAATCAAATGCCATTTAATTTTTATGGTCCCAATACTTTACCAAATATGAATAATATGTCAAATATGCCAGGAACAAATCCCAATTGGAACTACAATATAAATGAAGAAATAAAAGAAATAAAAGAACAAATTAGTATTTTAGAAGTAAAAATCGCTAACATTGAACAAGAATTAAAAAAGAAAAACGACTTTGGTTATCAAACTAGTATGCATATGATGTAATATGAATATAAAAACTAATTCTAAATATGTAAAAAAACATGATATTTTCATTTGCCTCCATGATGATTTAGAAAATAGACATAAATATATAAAAAATATTAAAAAAGCTAGTGCTATTATAATTGATGAAGAAAGCGAAGAAAAAACGAAAATACCTTTAATTAAAGTAAAAGATACTAATGATACTTTTTTTAATATTTATAATTATTATTACGATAAACCTTTAAAAGATTTAAGTTTAATAGGAGTAACAGGTACTGATGGTAAAACTACTACCGCTATGATAATTAAAAGACTTTTAAACATCTATAGTAGTTCAGCTTATTTAGGTACTAATGGTTTTCATTATAAAACAAAAAAAGAAAAAACGAAAAATACTACTCCACCAGTAGATATTATTTTAAAATATGCTCACACTCTAAAAGAAGAAAATATTAAAAATTTAGTCATGGAAGCCTCTAGTGAAGGCCTTCTTCACAATAGATGCAAAAACTTAAAATTTAAACGCGCTATTATTACCAATGTAACGGGAGATCATTTAAATATTCATAAAACTTTTGAAAACTATTTAAACTCAAAACTAAAATTATTTGATCTTCTAGAAGAATCAGGTATTGCTATTATTAATACCGATGATATATCTTATGAATTAATAAAAAACAAAAATATTAACTTTATCTCATACGGCACCCATGAAGATGCTAGTTATCAAATATCAAATATTGAAGAACAAGAAAACCATACTAGTTTTACTCTTAAAACATCCGACAAAACTTATCAAATAATAAGTCCACTTCTAGGAAGATTTAATGTTTACAACTTAACCGCTGCTTTAGCGTGTTTAAACTCTTTAAACATACCTTTAGAAGATTTAATATTTAATTTACCTAAACTAGAATCTATATCAGGAAGAGTTAATATTCTAAAAACTAAAAAAGGAGCTAAAATTATTTTAGATTATGCCCATACCTTAAATGCTACTAAAGAAATATTAAACTATGCTAATAAAATTAAAAAAAGAAAAATTATCACTGTTGTCGGAAGTGCTGGAGGAAGAGAAAAAGAAAAAAGAAAAGATATCGGGAAAACTGTTACTGATCTATCGGATGAAGTAATATTTACTATGGATGATCCTAGATATGAAAAAGTAGAAGACATAATAAAAGATTTAACTAAAGATGTTAAAAAAAATAACTATATATCAATTACTAATAGAAAAAAAGCCATCAAATTTGCCATTAATTATGCTAATAAAGATGACTTAATACTTATAATTGGTAAAGGTACTGATAACTATATGGCCATAAAAAATAAATATAAAAAATATAATGATTTAAAAGTTATCAAAAAATATATTTAAAACCTCAGAATTAAATTAAACTGAGGTTTTTCTAATTAAATTATTCTAAATTAAATTTTTCCACATCGTACAAATAATTGTGAAGTAATTCATCTTCTGTTAAGGCTTTGTTGTAAACACGAATTGAATAGATTTCACCATTAAAGAAATATGATGAAGTACTTATTCCTCCAATATATATAGCTGGATTTGGTGTCCTAGCATTCCATGTTACCGTCCTATCATCTAATAAATTAACTTTATTATAAAACTTATAATTTTTATCATTTCTTACACTTGTCATTAAATACATTTTATTTAAATCACTACTTGTTAATGTTATAGATTGATATGCATTATTTGAAGAACCATCTGCTGTTTGATAACTAAATACTCCTGAAGAATTTATCCAAATAGAACCATATTGTAATACTGCTGTTCCACTATTTATTGTGTTAAAAACAGATTGAGAACCAGATTTAATTTGTTTTGGTTTTACTAATACCTCAATAGTATGTTCTTTAGAAATATTATATATTGCTCCACTTGTTTTGTAAGCATAATCATTTGTTCCATCAAATGATAAATGATTTGATTGCCATGTTGCTCCGCTTATTGTAACATTATTCCCTGTGCCACTTAAATCTTTCCACGTTGTTGAAGTATAATTTTTTGTTGTTCCTGTATTAGCGTAACCATCATACCATAATACTAAATTATCTTGAACATATCCATTATAAGCATCAGTATAGGCATTTATTCTATGTCCATTACTTGTTTCTATACCAGCTTCATCTATTACTTCAGTCCATGAACTATTGTCACTACTTACTGAAGTTATATTATCATAATAACTTCTAGGATTTCCAAAGTAATTCCACACTGCTATCTCATCTAAATCATATGTATCTCCTAAATCTACTGTTATACATTGATTTGTACTATTAGAAGAAGTAGCAGCATAATTACTATAAGTTATATCCCCATCTGTTATTCTGGAGTATGGATATGAAGAAATTGCTGCCGCTGTTCCTGTTACTGTTTTTCCTTTAGCTATATTTATACCATCTTTTATTGCTTGTAATTCTATCCAGTGACCATCTCCATTTACAGTATTTCCAAATATACAATTTTTTATATATCTCACATTATCCAGTTTAGTTGTTTTCTTTTCTGGTTTTTCTCGCACATAAGTTATTTTAGCATAACCATTTCCTTCATTCTGTCCTTCAACCATTTTTCCTCCGATAAAGTATTTACCACTATAATGCAAAGTTTGGTTGGTATGAGTTATTGTCGTACTTTCTAGAACACTATTTACTCCGGCATAGCCTGATATATATGAAGAACCTCCACCTCCAGCCCAATTTCCATTTGATAAACCTGAAGCTCCGCTTCCTCCATAGTATCCTGAACCGCCACCACCTCCACCTCCTTTGTCAGTGCTAGCCATATTCCCATTTGCTCCACCATAGCCGCCTTTTCCAAATGATCCTGCTGTTCCATTTGATTTAGCTGAAGCATATTTTGTCGGTGCTGCTCCTCCAGCAATTTGGGTTCCAGGGTTACCTTGATTCACTTGATAATCGGCATAAACAGTTTCTGTACCATAAAGAGTTCCTCCATTTGGATAGCTATATCTACTACTACCTATTGGACCTCCACCAGCTCCAGCGACCATTATTCTACTTATTAATGATGAAGTATTATCCCAATTACCTCCTACTAATCTTACATCTGTTGCTCCTCCTCCAGTTCCGCCACAAGCTCCTGTTTGTCCTGATAATGCTATTCCTCCACCATTGAATTCATAACCTGTACTTCTACAATTAGTATTAGATTCTGCTCCTTTTTGTCCTACATAAAAGTATAATACCTCTCCTTTTTCTAAATATATATATCCACTTGTTTTGGCTCCTAAACCAAAATATGATCCACTATAAAAATTAGAATTAACGTATCCTCCAGAAGCTCCAGCCATTTCTATATAATAGTATCCATCTTTAGGAACTTCATATTCTTGAGAATCTCCTGTATAACTAAAAACTGTTGTCTTATTTAATAAAGTGTCTACCACTACTTCTATAGTTTTTTCTCCTTTTATTGTATCTGTAAATAAAGCATAAGAATTTTTTG
>URXR01000057.1 GCA_900551925.1 uncultured Mycoplasmatota bacterium
TTATACATAAAATTTAGTGGTGATTAATTATGGATTATAAAGTGGTTATAGATGCGGGACACCCAAGTTAGAATAAACCCAATGTAATATAATAGAGTTGTAGCAAATGATAATCTATATAATTTTATAATAATTACACTAAGATACTTTTTAATGAAAGTATTTTTATTATGCCAAAACTAATGATATATTAGTGAATCTGTGGTATAATAGATATATCAAAAAACTTGAGAAAGTGAGTGATTTTAATGAATAGTAATAAAAAGCAAACTGAAAAAGAAATCCAAGAAAAAATAAAAAAAATTGATGGTGCAATGGCTCAAGAGGGTATGCCATTAACTAGAGAATTAAAACAAAAACTTTATAATTGTATAATTGGTAAATCTACAACTGAAATAGAACGTAAGAAAGTTATAGAAAAGTATAAAGGGATTTATGGATAATAAATATAAATATACTTATGAAAGAACTGCTGATTATTGTTATAAAGGAACTGATGTTTTAATAAATTAAAAAAAGAAAAATACTTTGTAGATTATGATAATGAAACAACATTAGATAAATTAGTAGAATTATTTGCTGATATTAACTTTGCATGCTTTTAGAGAAGGAAATGGTAGAAGTCAAAGAATATTTATAGAATCACTTGCTAAAATAAATGGAATATATTTAGATCTTACAAATGTATCTAAGATGGAGATGATTGTTGCTAGTCATGAAAGTATTAATGGAGATTATAAAAAATTAAAGAATATGTTTAAAAATAATAGTCATATATTAAGGGAAGAAGAAAGATTAGAGTATGTAAATGTTTATTGCTTGAAAGAGGTAAAACAATTATTAAATAATTAAATTAAATCAAAATGATAAAATAATTGAAAGACTATAATTCCATTATAGTCGGATTGTTAACAAGGTGTTGATATTTGTCAACCTTTTGGAGAAATTATTGAGTTAATAATTTCTTTTTTTATACATAAAATTTAGTGGTGATTAATTATGGATTATAAAGTGGTTATAGATGCTGGACATGGTGGTGAGGACTCAGGTAATACTGGTAATGGTTTAATAGAAAAAGATTATGCATTACTTATTTCTAATTACATAAAAGAAAGATTAGATGATCTTGGAATTACTAATATTGTAACAAGAAGTACTGATAGAGATTTATCTATCGAAGAAAGAATAGATATTATTAGAAATGCTTATGGTATTGATAATAATGTTTTGGTGATATCTAATCATTTAAATAAAGGTAGTGAAGAAGGGTTAGAGGTAATTTATGCTCTTCGTGATGATGATAGTTTGGCAGAAGAAATAGCAAAGCAAGTGACTTCAGCGGGAGGAGTTGTTAATAAGTATTATCAATTAAGAGATCCAGATGATACTCAGTATGATTATTATCCTTTGATTAGAGATACTCCGGATTATGAAACGGTTATGATAGAGTATGGTTATGTTGATAATAGTGCTGATGCTACTAGAATTAAAGATAATTATCAAGATTATGCTGAAGCTGTGGTAAGAGCAATTGCGCTTTATACGGGTAATCAGTATGTTCCGCTTCCTGGTGATGAGTATTATGTAGTAAAAGCTGGAGATAGCTTGTGGAAAATAGCTAATAGCTATGGAATAAGTGTGGATGAGTTAAAAAAAGCTAATAATTTAAGCACGAATCTTTTACAAATAGGGCAACTTTTATTTATACCAGGATTAGAAGAAAGTGAAGAAGAGGTTTTAGAAAATACTTATACGATAAAAGCTGGGGATAGTTTATGGAAAATAGCTAATAGTTATGGGATAAGTGTGGCAGATTTAAAAAGCTATAATAATTTAAGTACAGATTTATTATCGATAGGACAAGTACTTAAGATACCTAGTGCTTCAAGTACGGTTTATACAGTAAAAGCTGGAGATAGCTTGTGGAAAATAGCTAATAATTATGGGATAAGTGTAGAAGCCTTAAAAAAAGCTAATAACTTAAGTAGTGATTTGTTACAGATAGGACAAACACTTAAAATACCTGGTGGTTCAAGCACAGTTTATACAGTAAAAGCTGGAGATAGCTTGTGGAAAATAGCTAATAATTATGGAATAAGTGTGGGTGAGTTAAAAAAAGCAAATAATTTAAGTACAGATTTATTATCGATAGGCCAAGTATTAAAAATACCTTTATCTTGATTTTTTTACTAGTTTGTGGTATAATTTATCTTGCTCTAAGGAGGAGACGCGATGAAGACAAGAAAAGACTGCTATAACAATTTAGCAGAATTATTATCTAAATATGATGATAAAGTACAAATTTATAAAGATATTTCAGATGGTGATTATATTAGCTTGATGAATACTAAAGATAATCAAGGATTAACTTTTATGGATAGTATTGAATCAGATGGTGATATCAGTTATGCTCCTGATTCTTGTACTATTAAAGATTCAAGCTTTGCTATAATAAAAACATATGAAAATGGGGAGGATATAAGACATCCTAGAATTTCTAATATCGCAGTTATTATTACTAATGAAGGTTTTGGATATTTGCAATCTATATTACTTGGTAAGGCAGATATTGCTACTTTTTCAAAATTAGTTAGTGAGGATGGTTATGTTAAGGGCGATTTAGAGAATTTTGTTATAAATAATGCTCAAGGAAGTTATACTATTATTCCTGCAGTGGCAACTATAAAACAAAATAAAAATGTTGCTGTCAGATATAGAGATATTAAATAAGAGGAGTATCTGAATTAGTATTCTCAGTATTATTTATAATACTTTCTACAGTAGTATATAATAATATAAAGGCAGCAATTAAAGTTAAAATAGAGGCAATGAATTCTTCTTTTTGAAGAGTGCCTTTATTTTTTTCTTTACTTATTTTAAAGAAACCATAATTTATATAAGTAAAAATAATAGCTATAATGGTAAGAGCTATTCTGTTTAATAAAGTTATGGTGTTTTCGCTTTGATTACTAAATAAACTTTTGTTTTGGGTTCTTTTTAAAATATTGTTGTAAGTTAGTATAATTGAAATGATTACGGCAATAATAAAGAAGAAAGAAGCATATATTTGAAGAGTTAATAATTGTGTTTCTTTATTGTTAGATTCCATAATCTATTATATGTTGTAAATTGTAGAAATATTTTAGCACTTGCACTTGACAAGTGCTAAAAACGGTGTTATATTAATATTGTAAGGAGGAATGAATAATGAATTTAATACCTAGAAATTTCTTTTTAGATGATTTTTTTGATGATTTTGGAAAGGCAAAATTGCTAGAATTGAAATGTGATATTTATGAAGAAGGGAACAATTATGTAGTAGAAATGGATGTTCCTGGATTTAAAAAAGATGAAATTAATATTGATGTTGAAAAAGGTTATTTAACTATTTCAGCAAGTCATAATGAAGAAAAAAATGAAGAAGATAAAAATTATATCAGAAAAGAAAGAACTTATGGCGAAGCAAAAAGACAATTTTATGTTGGAGATGTTGATGAAGAAGCTATAAAAGCAAATTTTAATGATGGTGTTTTAAAAGTAATCGTTCCTAAAAAAGAAGAAATCTCTAATAAGAAAAAAATTGAAATTGAATAAAAAAAAGCTGCTTAAAGCAGTTTTTTTCTTAGATAAAAAGTCTTAAAATATTTGCAACTAGTAAACATAGTATAAATCCTGTTAAGGTTGGTATTAAAATAGCTAGAATAGTCCATTTTATACTTCCTGTTTCTTTTTTGATAGTCATGATAGTGGTTCCACATGGAAAATGACAAATAGTAAAGATTAGAAATGAAATAGCAGTTATAATAGTCCAGCCGTGACTTGTTAAAAGATTTTTTAATTCAAATAAGGAATTGTAGTTGGTTATAGTTCCTAACTCAGAATAAGTCATTAATAATACCGGTATTACTATTTCATTAGCAGGAAGTCCTAATAAGAAAGCTACTAGAATGGAACCGTCTAATCCAATTAGATGTCCTACTGGTTCTAGAAAGGAAACAATATAAGATAGGATAGTGCTACTATTGATAGTGATATTTGTTAATAGCCAAATTATTATTCCAGCAGGAATAGTTATATAGATTGCTCTTCCTAAAACAAAGATGGTTCTATCTAAAATTGATCTAGCTATAGTACTTAGTATTTTAGGTTTTCTATAGGGCGGAAGTTCTAGAGTAAATGTTGATGGAGTTCCTTTTAAAATAGTTTTGGATAATATTTTTGAAATGATGAGAGTTATTAAAATAGAAAATAATATAAAGCCTAATAAGGTTAAAGCAGAAAGTAGTGAAGATGCAAATTTATTTGAGGCTCCAGCCACTATAAAGATGGATATTATGGCTATCAAGGTAGGAAATCTACCATTACATGGGGCAAAGACATTAGTTAAAATAGCAATTAGTTTTTCTTTTTTGGATTTTATAATTCGGCATCCTATAACTCCACAGGCATTACAACCATAACCCATGCACATAGTTAATGATTGTTTACCATGAGCTCCACATTTTTTAAATACTTTATCTAGGTTAAAGGCAATTCTTGGTAAGTATCCTAAATCTTCTAATAAGGTAAATAATGGAAAAAATATAGCCATGGGAGGCAACATTACAGATATTACCCAAGCAACTACTTTATAAATACCATTTAGAAAAAAATCAGTAATAGTAGGATTTATGCTTAAAGTATTTGCTAAGATATATAATTTATCATAAATGTAAAATAAAAAGTTATGTAATATTTCTGATGGATAGTTAGCTCCAATTATAGTTATCCAAAGAATAATTCCTAAGGTTAAAAGCATTATAGGAAAACCATGTTTTTTAGATGTTAAAATTTTATCAATTTTTATAGTTCGGTTATTATAATTAGAAGTATTTTCGGTTAGACATTTTTTATAGATATCACTAGCTTTTTTGGTTGTGTTTATTATTTTTTCATTTGCTTCAGTAGGTTTTTTATAGTTATTTATGGTTTCGAGCAACTCATTTATTCCTGTTTTGTTTCTAGCACTCATTCCTATTACAGGAAGATTTAGTTCTTCTTGTAATTTATTTATATCAATAGAAATATTTTTCTTTTTGGCTTCATCTAAAAGATTTAAACAAACGATTATATTATTTTTTATATTTTTAGTTTCGAGAATTAAATTTAAATTTCTTTCTAGAGAGGTAGCATCTACTACTATTAAGATTATGTCGATATCTTTACTTTTAAGAAAATCTCTAGCTATTTCTTCTTCTTCAGAATAGGCATTTAATGAGTAGATTCCGGGTAGGTCAATGATATTGTAATTTTTATTTTTATAGGAGAAGGTTCCTTCAGCATTAGAGACAGTTTTTCCAGGCCAGTTGCCAGTATGTTGCCTTAAGCCAGTAAGAGCATTGAAGAGAGTTGATTTTCCAACATTAGGATTTCCTAGAAGGGCAATTAAATTCCTATTGTTTTTAGTTTGATTTTCTTCTTTTTTGGCTTTAAAATTTTTGGAAGTTCTAGTAAGTCCCATTTTCATCCTTTTTCATAATTAATATATGTTTGGAATCTTCTTCTCTAATGGCTAAAATAACGTTTTTTACTAGATATGCGGTTGGATCGTTTAATGGACTTTTGTATAAACATGTGATTTTAGAATTTTCAGTTAAGCCTAGATTTATAATATTCTGTTTGTTAGAAGTTTTTATATTATTTTCAATTATATAAGCCGATTCATCTATATTTAAATTGTTTAAAGTATCAATTTTCATTTTTAACTCACCTATCTAGTTTAGTATATGTTTTAAGATTGGGTAGTGTTAAATTAATAATTAGGTTTTTTGACTTGTAATAAATATGATTTTTTGTATAATAAAAAATGTATAAAATTAAGGAAAGTATTTTTTATGATGATTCTAGTTTTGTCACTTTATATTGGTTAATAATTGGTTCATAAAACAAAAAAATCATAACAGTTTTTATTTATGATTTTTTAATAGTTTAAAGTTATTTTTCTATTATTTGTCTTTATCAAATTATCTTCTTTCAAATTTCTTAATTCTCTTTGCATGGCACTTCTATCTACACCAAGATAATCTGCTAAATCAGTATAAGTGAAGGGAATAGTAAAGGTTTTTGATAGTTTTTTCTTAGCCATGATGTCAAAATAAACTAATAATTTTTCTCTAGTAGTTCTTTTGGCTAATATTTCTATTCTTTCACTTGAAGAAACTATTTTTTGCGATAAGATGTTTAGAGTATTTTCTACTAATTTACTATGATAAGGACAAGCTTTTTTGCATCTTTTAGTTATATGATAATAGTCTATAAATAAAACAGTTGTTTCTTCAGTGGCTTTGATACTTAATTCATCAATATTATAATTAGAAAATATTTCTCCGAATATATCATTTTGATTTAAAGTTTCTAAAATAGTTCTGTTTCCGTTATAGTCATTTCTTATTAGTTCAGCTTTTCCTTCGGTAATAATGCCTACAGTACTAGTATTTCCTAGGTATGTCATGATAGTGGCGTCTTTTTTAAATGTTCTAGTTTTAGCTTCGAAACATTTTAACATTTTGTGAATATCTTCTTCTTTTATGTTTTGAAAAATGGTTGCTTGTCTCATTTTTTATTCCTCCTTTGTCAAGTTAATTGTATAATTTTATTATATTTCAAAATTGTTGCATTTGCAACAAAAAATATTTATTTTATATGATAAGATGAAAGTGTAAAAAATAGTGAAAGAGGTAAAGATATTATGAGAGTAATTAAACGTGATGGTCGTGCTGTTGATTATGACCGAGAAAAAATAAGAGTTGCTATTAGTAAAGCTAACAGTGATGTTTTGGAAGATGAAAGAGTTAGTAATAGACAGATTGAAAATATTATTAAATATATTGAAGGCTTAAATAAAAAAAGAATTTTAGTTGAAGATATACAAGATATTATTGAAAAGAAGCTTATGGAAATTAAAAAGTTTGATTTAGCTAAAGCTTATATTATTTATCGTTATAATAGAGCTTTAGTTAGAAAAAGTAATACTACTGATGAATCTATACTTAGTTTAATTAGAAACGAAAATAAAGAATTAAGTGAAGAAAATTCTAATAAGAATACTACTGTGGCTTCTACTCAAAGA
>URXR01000058.1 GCA_900551925.1 uncultured Mycoplasmatota bacterium
TCAGACTTATTTCAGTTTTTTACTTAAAAACGGAATTCCAAATGAAAATTCACGTTTTTTAATCTTTTTTTAATTAGCTATTTCTATTTTTTAGTTTATTTGCTATAATTATTATGAGGTATATTTTATGGAACTTAGAGATTATATAGATTATATAAAATACGAGAGAAAGCTAAGTTTAGAAACAGTTAAAAATTATAAGTATGATTTAGAGAAGTTTCTTTTATTTTTAAAAGAAAAAGGTATTTTTGATATCAATTTAGTAACTACTAAAGATATCGAAGACTATTTAGCTACACTTAAAAATTTTAGTCCGAAAACTGTTTCGCGAAATATTACTTCAATCAATAATTTTATGCTTTTTTTATTAAAAGAAAAAAAGATTGATTTTAATCCTTGCGAGTTTATTGATAGGCCTAAACTTAATAAAAATTTACCAACAGTGTTGTCTATAGAAGAAGTAGATAAATTATTAGATATTCCTTTAAAAACTAAATATGATTATCGAAATAAAGCAATGCTTGAGATTTTATATGGTTCTGGACTTAGAATAAGTGAACTTATTAATTTAACTACTAGAGATGTAGATTTTGAAAATGCTGTTATTAGATGTTTAGGTAAAGGTTCTAAAGAAAGAATAGTGCCTATTAATGATTATATTATTCATTATTTAAAGCTTTATTTAGATAAAAGAAATCTTTTTCTTATTAAAGGTCAAAATGATTATTTGTTTTTAAATAACCATGGAAAGCAGATGACAAGGCAAGGATTTTTAAAGAATTTGCAAAAGATTTTGAATGAGAAGAATATAACTAAACATGTAACACCTCATACTCTTAGACATTCTTTTGCTACTCATATTTTAAGTGGGGGAGCTGATTTAAGAAGTATTCAACTTCTTTTAGGACATAGTGATATTAGTACTACAAAAATATATACTCATATTAGTCATGAAAAAGTAAAGGATGATTATAAACAGTTTCATCCTAGAGGCAAAAAGGAGTGATAAAATGAGATTTAAACGAGTATTTTTAATAGTTTTAGATTCTTTAGGAGTAGGGGAAGCTATAGATGCTTCTAATTATGATGATGTTGGAGCTTCTACTTTAGGACATATAAAGGAAAAAGAAGAGTTGTTTATACCAAATTTAACAAAATTAGGTTTTTTGAATACTTTAAATATGAGTGCTAATAACGAAGCAGAGGGATATTATACAATTGCTAGACCTACTAACAAGGGAAAAGATACTTTATCTGGACATTATGAGATAATGGGAGTTAGATGTCCTTATGCTTTTCCAACTTTTACGGAAACTGGGTTTCCTGAAAAGTTAATAGTAGAAATAGAAAAATATACTGGTAGGGGAGTAATTGGAAATGTGGCGGCAAGTGGTACAGAAATTATTAAGGAGCTTGGAGAAAGACATATGCAAACTGGTGAGCTTATTGTTTATACTTCTTCGGACTCAGTGTTACAAATAGCGGCTCATGAAAGTGTTATTCCTTTAGAGGAATTATATAAAATTTGTGAAATAGTTAGAAAAATTACTGCTAATAATGAGGAATGGCGAGTAGGGAGAGTGATAGCGAGACCATTTAAAGGTACTGATCGTGATAATTTTGTAAGAACTCATAATCGTCGTGATTTTGCTTTAGATCCTCCGATGAAATCAGTTTTAGAAAAATTAGAGGAAAATAAATTTAGTGTTATTTCAATTGGAAAAATATATGACATTTTCAATGGTCTTGGAATAACTAAAAAAATAACTTCTGGAAGTAATAAAGATGCAGTTGATAAAATTTTAGATATTTTAGATAAACGTTTTACAGGACTTTGTTTTGCTAATTTAAATGATTTTGATACTTTGTATGGCCATCGTCGTGATCCTGAAGGATATGCTAGAGCTATTGAAGAGTTAGATGTTGAAATACCAATGATTTTAAATAAACTTAATAATAATGATTTATTAATTATTACGGCTGATCATGGAAATGATCCAACTTTTAAAGGTACTGATCATACTAGAGAAAATGTTCCTGTTCTTATTTATAGTAGATTGTTTACTGAACCAGGAATGCTTCCAATTATGAATACTTTTGCGGATATTGGTGCTACTATCGCTGATAATTTTGAAGTTGATAAACCGATGATTGGAACTAGTTATTTAGAAAAATTAAAATAAAAGAAAGAAGAGGGATTTGATGGAGAAAAATAGTAAGAAAAATCAAAAAAATGATAAAAAGAAAAAGCAGCGTAATATTATGATATTGGTAGGAATTGTTATTTTAATTTCAGCTTTTGTAGTTATTTTTAATAATAATTCGACTCAAATATTAAAAAGTGAATATTCTATCGGAGAAGTAGGGCACATTGATGATATAACTATAGTTTTAGATGAAGTAACTTATATTAATAATGATACTGGTATTGAACTTACATTTGAAATAACTAATGAACGTAGTAATACTATTACTATTACTCCCGATGATTATTTTGTTTTTTATGATATTAATCAAGTTCAAATTCCTAATAAATATACAAATGATAAGAATATAGTTAAGAAAGATGAAACTATAACTTATAAATTGCAATATGATGTTACGAGAAAAGAATTATATGAGATTTATTTTTATTCACAAGTTGTAGAGAATAATATTAAGTTTAGTTTTAAATCTAGCGATATAAAGAGTAATAACATTGCAGAAGAAAATGTGGTAACGGAAGAGAGTTTAAATGAGTAAAAATAATATTTATAGAAGTTAACATAATATCAATTATAGGAAGTTGTTTTTGGAAGAAAAAAGAAGAGTTATTTTATAATATATTTAGAATAATTCTTCTTTTTGTATAATAAATTATAAGTATTTAATTAGTTATATGTGCTCTATTTTAATTCGAGATGAATAATTATACATCTTTTATTATTTCGATTTAAATAAAAAGAAAGAAATTATTTCTTTCTATTAAGAGCTTTTTCAAAAGTTGGTATAACTCCAATATTTCCTTTACGATGGATTGGTAATTGATATAAATCATGTCCTGGGTATTGATTACCTTCAATTAAAGATGGTTTTTTTTCTCCAACACAGACATCCCAGCCAATGTAACCTAATTCAGGATATACGTGAGAAGCTTTAATTACAAATTGTTTTATTTCGTCCCACATTGGTATTTGATAATCAACTAATTTAATATTAGTAGTAGGGTGAATTTCATAAACTTTTCCATCTTTATCAACTGCTGGAGCTGATATTTTACCAGTTTCTATATCGATAGGGCAACATAGACCACCATTATTGAAATTGTCCACTACTCTATGTTCGGTCCCTATTCTTATAAAGGCTGCAACAATTGATGTTACTTTATATTTATTCCTTATAGTTACTAATCTTACAGTATTTATAGACGTTGGATGAAGTTTAGAGATATCTTTATGTTGAGTAGCTATTTCTTCAATTAAAGGGGTATTATCCTTTATCAGTTTGTTATAGAGTTTTTTAAGGTCTTTAGGAACTTTTATTTTGCTTATCCCTACTCCACATGATTGATTTATTGGTTTTACAATTACTTCTTTAAAATTTTTTATAAATTTTGTGAAGTTTTCGTAATCTGTATCAGGATTTTTTATCATAAAATATTTTCTATTTAGATAATCTTTGAACATATCATTAAATTCATCTTTATTATCAAAAACATGCCAGTACTCTTTGGGATTTAATTCTTTTACTAATTCATCATTTTTACCTCTAGTCATGATAGTAGCTCTTTCTTTGGCATTTAAATTATACATAGCATAAGCATCATAATCGACATATCCCGCTTGATATTTAAAGACGCAGTAAGCCATATCTAGGAAGATAAATAATTTAGGTTTACCGCTAGCTTTACTACATTTAGTTACTAAGCGTTTTAATTTATTAGTATCAATTTTAAAAATTCTTTTAGTCATATAACTCATATTTTTCACCTCTTAATGGTTAGGAGTAATTACAGTTTCAGGACTTAGCAATTCTTTTACTCTAAAATCATAAGCATCCATAGCTGCATCCATAAAAGCTGGATCTTCTTGATAACCGGCTTCTTTTAATAAAAATTTTGTAAAGTGTGGATTCATTGGAAGAATTGGTCCAAGTAAATAGGTACCATAAAAGTTTTTGTATCTAATTCCTTCATAGTCAGTATCTTTATTTATTCCTACTCCCCTACTAACTTTGATAAAATTGTAATCATTGGTTTCGGGATAAGAAAAGGAAAATTCACTTTTAAATCCTACAATTTTACTGTTATTAAACTCTCCAATAAATAAAGAATTATGACGATGATTATAATCTAATTCAGTATAAAAATCAAATATTTCTAGAGCTTCTGTTTTATTTTCTCCTTCTTTTATATAGTTACCAAATATTTCAAAACTATTACCTGTTGCTAAAATTATATTATTATTTTCGATGTAATCTTTTATTTCTTTTTTATAAGGAAGCAGTTTAGAGATTACTAGTTTTTGGTTGTCTTCAGTCATACTACCAATGTAAACGAAATTTACTTGGTTTTTTTTATCAATAAATTTTGGTTTATCATTTAAACTAGTTTCAATAAAATTACCATTTTTTAGAGATTGTTTTAAATATCTATAATTGTAACTATCTCCATAAAGATTGCAAATTTCTGGATATAATATTTCTATTTTCATTTTGATGCCTCCTTATTGTTCATTATGACATCTTTTATTTTATTTTTTAGGTTATGAGCTCCGGTAACATAATATACTTCATGTAATATTAAAATTTTATCAATATTTTTATATTTTAATGATTTGTAAGTATCTTCTTCTTTTTCGACACAAACTATTTTTTCTTCTGGAACACCTGCTAGTAAAAGGCGTAATTTATAATCTTTGTTTCGTACTCCTCCGACTATTATTCTTTTAATATTGTCTTTATTTAGGAATTCAAAGTCAACATCATAAATCCAACAAGTTGCTTCACTACCATTTTTATTATCAAAGGTATCATCTATTACGATAATAAGTTCGATATTGCCAGTTTGTCCTTTGATATAGTCCATAACTCTAGTGGTTCCAACTGCATTTAATCCTTTAGTAGCAATAGTTGAAACTTCGATACCTTTATAAATGCTAGTAGTATATCTAGAGGCTACTATTTTAGTGGTTTCTAGGTATTTTTTAATTTTTTCTTCGGAAAGACCCATTTCTGATAATAAAGTAATAGCACATAAAGTATTATAAGCATTAAAGATACTATCACTAGCTAATTTATAAGTAGTTTTATTTTTATCGTGTAATACTTCCATATTATAGTTTTTAAGATCAAGTTTAGTTGCTATATAAGAAGCTTCTACTGATTTAAAATCACAGTTAGGACAATGAACTTTGCCAATATGATGATATCTAATAAAATCATATTTTAAAGTACTATGACATTTAGGACATATTCTAAAATCATTAACTATATTTTCTTCGTTTTCTTCAAATGGTTGCTTTTTAATACTATAATAAATAGCTTTTTTATCTTTTCCCATCATACTACTAATAGGATCATCAGCATTTAAAATAAGAGTAGCTTTGTCAGGAATATAATCATTTATTCTATTGTAAACAAAGTAAGGATGAGCATTACGATGCATAGAATCACGAAATAAATTTGTAACTATTATATAATCGGGTTTTACTAGAGGAAAAATTTGATTAGATGTTATTTCGTCTGTTTCTAAGACTGCTACATCTACTTTTTTTCTAGTATTAAAAATAGTTACACCGTCAAGTAAACATCTGGCTACTCCAGCACGCATATTGGCTCCCCAGTCATTATAAATGACCGTTTTTTTATCTTTGATTAGTATTTCACTAACTAAATTACTAACTGTAGTTTTACCATTGGTTCCCGTTACACAAATAACTGTTTCGGGTTTTTTAATTCTTTCTAAAAAGTCATCACATATTTTATGGGCTAAAATACCGGGTCTATCATTTTGGCGATTACCGGTTAACTTGTAAATGAAAGTAAGAAGTTTACTGCTTAATAGAGCAAGGTAAAATCTTATCATTAAAATTTCCTAGACATTATTTCAGCTATTTTTTCAAATACTTCTTTAGCGTTACTTTCATTAATAGAAGAAAATCCTAATTCAGATAAGGCTTGATGTTGTAAAGTTTTTAATTCTTGAGTTCTACTTAATTGTTCTTCTTTTTTATTTTCAATTTCTTTTTCCCATTTTTTATGTGATTCTGCTACTCTATTTTTTGAAGCACTGCCATTAGTGTATAATGTCATTGCAGAAAATAGGATTCCTTCAAAAGTATATTGTTTATCTTCATCATAGATATATTCAAAAACTGGAATTTGAGCATTTGATTTAGCCATATAAGCTAGAATGTATTTTAATTCGGGCATTTGTTCCATATTTTGAAGGTACATATATAAATAGCGTAAAGTGTTGTATTCTACTTCTTGTTTATCTTCAAGTAATCTATCTTTTAAAAGAGTAAAGATATCTGTTAAGATAGTTTGTTCTTTTTTATTTAGACCTTTTAAATCAGAAATTGATTCTTTATTAAAGGTATCCAAAATTCCTTCATTGATACGAGCTTCAAGAAGAGAAATATAGTTATCATCAACTTTAATATTTTTTAACTCTTCTTCTTTTTCTACTCCAAAAAGCATTAATAGTTTTGATTCTTTGTCTTTAGGTAGTTCGCTTATTGAATCTAAAGCTAAATAATTATAAAGCATTTGACGAGAAACTCCTAGATATTTAGCGATACTAACTTTTGAAATACTGGCTTCATTTATTATTCTACTAGCCTCTTTCATCTTACCATCTCCTTATAGTATAATTGTATCACAAGTGTCAACAATGTCAAGTGTAAATTTATGTAAAGTAAAAGAAAAGTTATAGTAAATACCATAACTTTTCATTATTATGCAAAACATCAGTTTTGCATTTAAAACCACCAGCTATGCTGGTGTGAA
>URXR01000059.1 GCA_900551925.1 uncultured Mycoplasmatota bacterium
TATCGGAATCTTTTTTATTAATGATAAGGTATCTTTTTAAAAAAGGATTAACATCTAAAAAAATAATATTGTTTAATTTTAATTTTTGTGCTATATTCATATTAGAATAGAAGGTGTATGTATGGATAGTAGTGATAAATTAGAAAAATTTTTAAATTCCTTAGAGCCTTATATGATATTAGTTATTATTGCCTCATTTGTCGGTGTTCTAGGGGGAGTTTTCGGAGCCTTATTTTTAAAAACTATTGATATTTTTGTAGCATTTAGAAATTCCTTTTTTTATATAATTCTTTTAATGCCAATAATTGGTATCATCGTAGTTTATTTAAATAAAAAATTTCGCTGTGATAAGAATGGAATAACGCTTGTCAATAAAGCTATTACTAAAGGTGAAGAAATCCCAAGCTATGTTACTCCAACCTTATTTGCTTCAACTGCTTTATCACATTTAGCCGGAGCTTCAGTAGGTAGAATGGAAGCTCCTATCAAAATGGGTGGAGCAATAGGAAGTTATATAGCTAAATTTTTTGGTTCCAAAAAAGAAAAAAGAAGAACAATCATAGCTAGTGGAGTAGCAGCCTTATTTGGTTCTGTCTTTGGAGTACCTGTAACTGGAACTATTTTTGCTTATGAAATTTGCTATTCTAAAGAAAACAAAAAACCAATCTATATTTTACCAGTGCTTTTAGCAGCTTGTTTCAGTAGATTTGTTTGTTTTGCTTTTGGGTTAGATAGCTTTGTTGATAGACTTATCTACGTAACTCATGCCGATTTTACTTTAAAACAAATATTTTTAATCCTTCTATTAATTGTTCTATGTTTTCTATTCTCCTTAGTATTCAATGCTATATTAAAATATACTAAAGAATTATTTGTCAAAATAAAAAATGAATATTTACGTATAATAATTGGTTCACTTATTATGATAGGATGCATTTATCTACTACAAACAACTATTTTCTGTGGCAATGATACTTATTTAATAGAAAGAGCTTTAGAAAATAATTCTATGTGGTATATATTTATTGTAAAAACCCTTCTTACCGCTTTATGCTTAGCTATAGGATTTAAAGGAGGAGATATCGGACCAGCTTTCATAGCAGGAAGTACTTTAGGAATATTATTAGCCAGTCTCATGGGTCTAGATCCTTTCTTAGGAGCAGCAATTGGCACTATAACTCTTTTTGGAGGAGTAACTGGCTGTTATATAAGTTCTATAGTTTTAGGGATAGAAATATTTGGTTTAAAAGCTACTATATTCTATCTAATAATTGCCCTTATAATTAGATATTGTCTAAAAAAAGATATAATAGAAAAGAAGTTTTAATATTTAAAATAAAAGCCTTATAAAGCTTTTTCTTTTTCTAAAAATAATGTATAATTATGTTGAATAAAGAGGTGTTATAAATGTATATATTTTTTATGGTTGCAGGTTTTATTTTTACTATTGGCCTATCGATAGTATTAAATTATCTATATAGCATTTTTTCTATAAATAAAATTACTAAATTCTTGCATCCAACCGATGAAACCATTTTTAATCAAATAAGTATTCCCATAATTCCTATTATCCTTTGGTCTTTTATTGAATTACCAATTCTTGGTAATAATAATTTCTTCTTAGTAGGATTAGTTTTAAATATATTTTTAACTAGTTCTATTATGTATATTATTAAATATGGATATAAATTAATTTCTCCAAAAGAAAGTAATATTGTTTCCATAATAGCGATATTAGTTTCTACTTTCTTTGGATTTATTATTAATTACTTATCTTTATTAATAGGAAAAGATGGAGATTTACTTAACTCCATAATAGGTCTTTTAGTTATTACAGCATTTTATATTGTAATCAAAATATTTCCTCCTAAAAGTGAATTCTTTCGAGGAGCATCAGAATAAAAAAATAGTTCAAATCGAACTATTTTTTATCCTTTTTAGACTTATCTTTATCATCTGAAATATAAAGAATAATTTTATTAAAAGTTAATATAAATATTGATAAACTAGCAATAAAATAATTTATTTGAAAAAATCTAGGTTCTACTAATTCTAATCCATTTAAAGTAATATATCTATATGCTAAAAACATAAAATATAAATGGAGTAAGCATATTACTAAATTATTAAAAGTATTCTTATCTTCATTTTTTGATTTAACAAAAAACATAAAAAAAGTAGTAATTATATAAATTATGAGTAACACTAAACAAACAATACCTATTTTATTTTCTATTAAACCAGGATAAAGTAATACTCCAGCATATATAAACCCAATAAAAGTTAAATATTTAAAATAAAATAAAATAGCATTAAAAACCTTCATCTTACTCATCCTTTCTTAAATTGTTAAAAGGATTAATAATTTTATCATATATACTATTAAGTTCATCTATAGTATCAATTTTATCAACTTTTTGAGAATCATTTAAATTAGTATTATTAGCCTTATTTTCGCTAGTTTCTGCTTTTGTAGAATTATTATTAACCTCATTATTAGAAATAGGTTCTGGATTAACATTTTGATTTATATTATTTTGAGATTGATCAGTATTATTGTCCTCTTTATTATCAGTACTAGATTGAGAATTAGAATCATTTGTACTAGTAATTTCATTGTTATCATTATTGTTATTTATATTGTCACTACTATTACTAGCTTCATCTAGATTTGTTTTATTAGCTTCCTCTTTATTATCTAACAAATCCTTTCTAAGAACAATTTCTCTTGCTTTGTCTGTATCATTAAGACCAATATGATCTCTCTTATCATCATCTAATAAATCTTTAAATTTTTCATCAAAAACTACTAAATATTTTTTAATAACATCTGGGTATATAGCTTTAGAATTTTTAATAGCACTTCTAACATCTGAAACAGTCACTACTTTTTTATTTTCAAATAAAGCTTCAGAAAAAGCTTGACTCATCATAGTAATAGCAACATCAGGATATCTAGCAGCATTTTCATAAACTCTATTATATTCAGTAGTAACTTCGACAATAAATCTAGCTAATTTCTCTTGAATAAATGGTGTATATCCCATTTTAATACCCGTATTATGTTCAATTCTAGGAATTACTCCCGTTACAATCTTAACCGTAAGCTCTTGATCTGGTTCTGCTATATTAATTCTTTGAAATCTACGTGTAAAAGCTTTATCGCGAAGAATATATCTCTCATATTCATCAGAAGTAGTTGCCCCGATAACTTTTAAATCACCACGTCCTAGTCCCGTTTTAAACATATTAGCAAAATCAAGTGCAGAATCAGTAGTAGCATTAATAAGAGTATGAATTTCATCAATAAATAAAATATATTTTTCCTGTTCTAAAATTTCATCAATTAAAGTTTGCACTCTAGAATCTCCAGTTTCTTGAACTGTTCCCATTAAAGCTTGAGTGTCCACTTTAATTATAGTATAACCTTTTAAAGCATCAGGAACTTCATCACGTTGAATCAAATATGCAAGTCCTTCAACAATAGCAGTTTTACCAATCCCTGGTTTACCTGTTAAAATAGCACTCTTTTCAGGAGTAAGCAACACTAAAGAAAGTTCTCTTAATTCTTTTTCCCTTCCAATCGCTGGATTAACTACATACTCTTGTTCCGTAAAGTTTACTCCATATCGTTTTATAAAACTATCTTTTCCTACAGACATATAACGTCCTCCTAACTATCTATTATTAGTATAAAGGATTTTAAAAATTAATACAATATTTTGAGGTAATAATTATCTAAAAAAACTTGCCAAACTAGGTAAAATTTGCTAAAATAACTATTGTAATCTTTATGGCGGTATTGGTGAAGTGGTTAACACGCTGGTTTGTGGCACCAGTATGCGTGGGTTCGATTCCCACATACCGCCCCAGAATGGAAAAAAGTCGAAAGACTTCAAGATAGAAATCGATTCTTATGAGTCGATTTTTTTGTTTGGCAGAAAGGAATTGGTAATATTTGGTAATATTCAAAAATATAATTTAATTTTATTATTAACAGGTATACTTTTTTTGCCAATATTTTTATGTTATAATTAAATAGAAATGTTAGGTGTGATAATATGAAAGAAAAAGAATTAGATTCTAGCATAAATCCTTATCAAGAAAAAACATATCCTAAAGGATATATAAAACAATTACAATGGGATATGGCAATAGGATTACAACAAGTAGATAATTTAAAACCATCTAAATATCTAGAACAAATTAGTATGAAAAATGTTTCAGGAGAGTTAACTATAGAAGAAGTAGAACAAAGTTTAAGAGAATATTACACCACAAAAGAACAACAAAAAGATATTAATCATAACGAATTAGAATGTGACTTTGTATCTATGAGGATTGTAGAGCTATTAAATCAAGATAATTTTGAATTATCAGTGAATTATTTAAAATATGTTCATAAATATTTATTTCAAGATGTTTATGAATTTGCCGGAGAATTCAGAAAAATTGATTTTTCTAAACACGAAAAAATATTAAATAATGATTCAGTAGCATATGGAGATTCAAAAACATTAACAGAATCATTAGAGTATGATATTAGTCTAGAAGAAGAGAAAAACTATAATGATATGTCTATTGTAGAAGTTATTAAAAATATTACTGATTTTTCTTCTAATATTTGGCAAGTACATCCCTTTAGGGAAGGCAATACTAGAACAACTGCAGTATTTATAGAAAAATATTTAATTAGTTTAGGATATAAAGTAGATAATTCATTATTTAAAGATAAATCAGTATATTTTAGAAATGCATTGGTTAGAAGTAACTACTTTAATAATAAATTAAATTTAAAAGAGGATAAAACTTATTTAATTAAATTTTATGAAAATTTGTTATTAGGTAAAAATAATAATTTACACTCTGAAGATTTAATTGTGGAAGAATTATTTTAGGAGGCGAATAATATGAAGTTAGAAGATATGAGTAGAGAAGAATTGCTTAACTATATAAAATCATTAAATGAAGAACAATCTGGTAAATTAGGATTAAAGTGGGATCGAGAGAAAGTACCAGAAGACATTGTTTTGGAATGTAATAAAAAAATTCCTGTTTTGAAAAATATAAAATCTAAAAATATTATAACCTCTAGTTCAACTAGTAAGGGTAATAATATATTAATAGAAGGAGATAATTTTCACGCTTTGAGCGTGCTATCTTATACACACAATGAAAGTATTGATATTATATATATTGATCCACCATATAACACAGGAAGTGAAGACTTTATTTATAATGATAAATATGTGGACTCTGAAGATGGATATCGTCATAGCAAGTGGCTTAATTTTATGGATAAAAGACTTAAATTAGCTAAAAGATTATTAAAAGATGATGGAGTTATTTTTATTTCAATAGATAATAATGAATATGCACAATTAAAATTATTGTGTGATGAAATATTTGGTGAAAACAATATTTTATCAATACATCATATTCAAGTTAGATATGATAACAAAAGTTTAAATGAAAAAAATGATTGGCAACCAATAATGGAATATGTATTAATATATGCTAAAAACAAACCTAGTTTTAAAGCAAATAGACCAACTGTAGCCTATGATGTGAATAAATTTAATTTGGATATAAGAGAGTTGAAAAAACCAGATAAAGTTGAACAAATTAATGGCAGAAAAGTTGAAATTTTTTTACCAGATAGTTATTCAATAGAAAAAGTAAAAGAAGAAAAAATTAAAACTTTGGATTATTTTAAAGAAACATGGATAACTGGAAGTATATATTCCGGAACAGGGCATGGGCAAATGTATCAAAAAATAGTAGAACCAAGAAATACAGTTGATGGTTATGGAGTTTTATATAAAATCTATGGTTTAGGTGAAGATGGTCTAGGATATAGATATATGACAGGCCCCAAAAAATCAACAGCAACAAAAGGAAAGATGTATAGCAAGATACCACTAGACAAGTTAAAATTATTAAAAAAAGGAAGTTATGAAAAAACTAAACCAATTACAAATTTTTATGATTATAGTGCTGATTTTGGTAATATAAGACATGAGGGAGGCGTTGCTTTTAATAGTGGTAAAAAACCGATAAAAATGTTGAAACAATTAATAAATTATCATCCAAATAAAAATGCGGTTGTATTAGATTTTTTTGCAGGTTCTGGAAGTACAGGTCATGCTGTATTAGAATTAAATAGAAAAGATAAGGGAAATAGAACTTTTATTTTATGTACAAATAATGAAGTTAGTTTAAAAGATGAAAAGAAATTTATAAAGGACAATAAGATAAATAATGATATTTTAATAAACTATAAAAAAAATAATAACAAAAAATGGTTAGATTATATTGAAAAAGCAGGAATATGTAGTACAATAACATATCCAAGGATAAACAATGTTATATGTGGATATTCAAACAAAAAAGGGTTTGGTGGTAATTTGCTATATTTCAAGACTGAATTTGTTGATATAACTGGATCAAAAGATCAATTATACTATGACTTAACAGAAAAGTGCATTCCTATGTTATGTGTAAAAGAAAACACTCATATTCTTTTAAAGAAAGATAGCGAGTTTTGCATATATACTAATGAAGAAAAAGATAAATTTACCTGTGTTTATTTTAATGCTTTTGGAAATCATTATAACCAATTTGTTAGTGAAATGGAACATATAGATGAGTTTAAAGCATTATACATATTTACTTTGGGAAATGAAATAAATCAAAATGACTTAAGAGACATAAAAAACTATGAAATTGAGCCAATACCATACAAGATAGTTGAATTATATAATAAAATAATAGAATTAAGTAAGGAGACTAACTATTAAAAGTCAATATAAATTTTGAAAAATTTAATAGTTTGT
>URXR01000060.1 GCA_900551925.1 uncultured Mycoplasmatota bacterium
GGGAAGCAACCACATCAAGAAGTTATACAACAGTAAATACCTATGATAATGGAACATATTATGTCTTTGTAAAAGATAATTCAGGAAATGTAAGTGAAGGAAAAGAAGTAGTAATAGATAGAGTAGATAAAACAGCACCAAGCTGTACAATAAGAATAAATCCAAATGGAACAGCGGCACCTTATAAAACATTAACAATAATGAGTGAAGAAACCAATATAGATTTAAATGGATATAGTTGGGGACATTCAGAATCAAAAGCAGATGTTATAAAAGTAACAGAAAAAGGAGTATATACAGGATATATAACAGACCTAGCAGGAAATCAAGGAAGTTGTAGTGGTACTGTAATAAATATAATAACTGGTATAGCAACAGATGTAATAATATCAAAAGTAGGAACAGATGGTATAGTAGCAGAAGAGCATCCTGAAACTGAGCAATTAGAAGCAACAACAGATTATAGATATACGGGAGAAAATCCTAATAATTATGTAAGTTTTAATAATGAATTATGGAGAATAATTGGAGTATTTCCAACCGATGATGGAACTGGTAATATAGAAAATAGGATAAAAATAATAAGAGATGAATCAATAGGAAGGTATTCATGGGATAATAAAGCGAGTGGCACAGGTTCCTCAACAAGTAGTTATGGAAGTAACGATTGGAGTGATAGTGCTTTACAAATAATATTAAATAGTGGAGCATATTATAATAGAACAACAGGGAATTGTCCAAGTGGACGAAATGGAGCAACAAAAGCATGTGATTTTAGTACAACAGGGTTAACAGAAGAAGCAAAGAGAATGATAAGTGATGCCAAATGGTATTTAGGAGGAACAAATAGTTTTACAAGTGCGTCAAATGGCTTAGCAAGTCACTTTTACTCATATGAAAGAGGAACAGATGTATATAGCGGAAGACCAACAAACTTTATAGGAGAAGTAGGATTAATGTATCCAAGTGATTATGGGTATGCAACAAGTGGAGGAAGTACAACAAGTAGAGAAAGTTGTTTAGCAAAAGAGCTAAAAAACTGGAATAGTTCAAGTTATAGTGATTGCAAGAATAATGATTGGTTATATGATAATAGTAGTACTCAATGGACAATGGCTCCGGATTCCGGCAGTTCTTACCTCGTGTTCTATGTGTATTCTGCCGGCAATGTCGTCAACCTCGACGCTTTCAACATCTATGCCGTCCGCCCAGTCCTTGCTCTAGAATCTACGGTAGAGATAACCGGAGGAACTGGAACAGAAAGTGATCCATATATTTTGGGAATTTGAGATAGTAGTGTCCTGCAGGGTAAAATCCTGCGGACACTTTTTGGTTTGTTAAAAAGTAGTTGACCTTGTCAAGATTAGTGTGTAAATTTTTTAATATTTTGAGTAATTTTCACGCAAATGAATTGAAAAAATCACTAATTTTTGAAATATATGATATAGTGTATATAGGTATATTGGTATCAAAAAAAGGCTCCGAATTCCGGCAACTCTAACAACGTGTTCAATGTGAATTCTACCGGCAATGTCAACAACAACAACGCTAACAACATCAATGCCGTCCGCCCAGCCCTTTAAATAATCTGATTTGATATAATGGTTAAGGCTATTATATGTGTATGTTAAAGGACACAGTATATCTATGAGTTTTTACTCTAAATTGAATATATGTAAGGATTTATGATACGTCATAACCTATCTGCATATAATGATTTTAAGTTAGTACAATTTAAGTGCTAACTTTTTTAGCTAAATAAATTAGATTATTATTTTATATATATTTTTAAATTATCTAATAAAAATCTTTCTATCTTTACTATTTTACTATATTTTTCATAATTATTATTTTTAAAAATTATATGTTTTTCTATTGTTAAATTATCTATAATCAAAAAATTTATTCTATTTTTTTCTAAAAGATTTATATTGTAAGAAAATCTTTCAAATATATATTTATCAAAATCAATACAATAATACCCTTTTTTATAAAAAATAATTAAGGTATTAGGAAATTTTCTTTTCAAAAAATTATATCTATTTATTAAACTCATAATACTTATCCATCTCTTTATAAATATTTCTTTTTATCCACCATCTAGAGGATAATTTATTACTATGTAAATAATTATTAATACTGGAAAAATAGCTTTCAAAAGTGATTTTTCCAGTATTATAAAGATAATTTACTTCTTTAATTCTTTTTAATATTCTTTTTTTAGAACTTTGTTCTAAAGTAATAATAGTTTTAGTATTTATAATCTTATATTTATATCCTAAAAAAACAAATCCTTCTTTGCAATTAGTTATATGACATTTATTTAAATTTAATTTTAAATTATAAGTCTTTTCTAATTCATTTTTAACTAATAAAAATATTTTTTTTAATTTTTCTTTATCTTTATCAATTAAAATAAAATCATCCATATACCTAACATAATATTTAACTTTATAATCATGAACGATTTTATGATCTAATTTATATAAATAAAAAATTGATAAAAATTGACTAGTCATATTTCCAATAGGTAATCCTTTATTTTGTTCATAAAAAGGTAATTTATCAAATGGAATATCACTTCTATTTCTAAAAAAACTTATACTTTTGTTAATATAAGAATAATTAGTGCTATTTAAAATATCACAAATAAAGTTATATTCTTTATTAGATAATTTACCCTTAAGTAAAGACTTTAAAATATTATGATCAATAGTATAAAAATATTTAGATATATCCATTTTTAAAATATAAAAATTATTATATTTTTTATTTTTTTCAAGATATTTATTTATTAAAACTCTAGCATAAGAAGTACCCATACCAGTTCTTGTTGCAACATTTCTAAAATCTAAGTACTTTTCTAACTTAGGTATTAGATAATGTCTAGTAACATAATGATTAATAACTTTATCTTTAATATTTAAAGACATAACTATTCTACATTTTGGTCTAGTAATTAAAAATATATTATACTTACAAGTATAATCTCCTGATGTTTTATAATTATAAATAGTATTATATATATCATTAATATACATCATTTTGTGTTTTTCAAAAGAATATATTTTCTTTTTGTTCTTAGTGTTTTTCCTTACTTCATTTTCATATATTTTGAAAATATCTTTCATTAATTTATAATTCATTACTTTTAATCCATCCATAAAGCATCTTATTAATAGTAGTAAGTATATTAGATTTATTATTAAAGTTTTTTAAAGAAATATAATTCTTTTTATAAGAATACTCTAAATAATAATCAATCATACTAGCACTGACTAAAGCTTTTATTTGAAATTCTTTTCTTTTCGTGCCATCATAATAATTGGCATAATAAATATATTCTAATAAATGAAAAGCTTCATTTAACATATTTCTTTTGATAACTATATCTTTTTTAGGAAAATTTATAAGTACTTCATCTAAAGAAGAAATAAGTTTTTTAATTTTAATTACTAATAAAAATCGATTATTTTTCATTAATAATTTCCTCAATAAAAGAGATTATTTGGTCTAATTTCTTTTCGTTTAAATTGGGTAGTTTATCATTAATAGAATATATTCTATCATTCGTTTTCTTTTTTAAAATAGCTTTTTCTAATACATAATTATATTTATTTCTATTCTTATAATTCATAACTGTATCATTTAAAGTACCTTTTATTTCATAACTAATATGATTATCTTCTAGAACATTTATAACTTTTGGCAAAATGATAGAAGGGAACCCAATTTTACCGTTTGATAATTTATAATCTAATAGATAATTAATAATAAGGGCATCTTCATCAAAAGCATTCACAAATTTTCCTATTTGTCTTAACAATACACAATTACTTCTACTTCTCATAGCTCCTCCATTTTAAATATTTATTTATATTAGTGATAAATTCAAGTAAACTATATCATATATTTTAACAGTCTGTAATATTTTTTAGAATATTTGCGTGAAGTTCGCACAAAAGAGTGATTGATTTCATTTTTTTGTGTTTAATTTATTATAGCTGCTCCAATTTTTTTATTTGGGTAAATATTTGTTAGAGATCTAAATCTTTTTTATCTATGCTTACCAAAGTATAAATATCTTCTTTTTGTACAAAAAATCTAGCGTTCTTTATATTAGTGCTAGATTATATACTATCTTTAATACTTTCAAAGACGAAAGAACTCTTTTTTGTTGATAAGTGCAAATTTATTTAATTTTAATATTTTGGTATATATTTAAAATGAAATATATAAATTTCTTTTATGAAATTTTATATTTCATTTTTATATTGTATTAAATTTTACTAAATAGTTATTTTACAAAATATCTTTATTGTTTTATAGTGGTATTAATTTTAATACGGGAGGACTTGTTATGACTGATTTAATTACAAAAGATAGTATAAGAATAGAAGATTTAATATATGAAGTTCGAGGTAAACAAGTAATGTTAGATAAAGATGTTGCTCTTCTTTATAATGTAGAAACTAGAAGAGTTAATGAAGTTATTAAAAGAAATATAAATAGGTTTCCAGACAGTTTTTGTTTTAAGTTAACTAAAGAAGAGTATAATGTTTTGAGATCGCAAATTGCGACCTCAAACGATAATAGGAGTCGTGGAGGAACTAGATATTTGCCATATGCCTTAACAGAGCAAGGCGTTATGACAATGTCATTAACTTAAGGCTTTAGAAAGATTTTCTTTTATTAATGGAATATCTATTATCTAAAGTATGTTTTTTTCTTTCGTATTTTCTTCCTTCTCTTATTGGTACTATATGCTTTAAAATTTTATTATTTAATATATCGAAAAGTCTTTCTCGCTCTTTTTCATCATCATTTAACATGATAAAAATTAGATATTTTTTAATATATCCAACAGCCATATTTATATTTATCTTCATTTTATACTTATATTTTTCTTGCTTTATTTCAGATTCTAAATCGTTCTGAATCCCTTGCAACATATTAAAGACAAATACTTGTGATAAAATATCCTGTTTTATAATATTTAATTTACTACTACTAATATTTGTAATTTTCATACTTTCTTTTAAATAGTGATAATTTGTTTCTGTTCCCCATCGCATGCCATATAACTTGAATAGTTCTTCTTTTGTAAATTCTTCTTGTGTTAAATTGGTTATTACTGTTTCTATTTCTCCTGTTGATAATTCTAAATTGACAATTCTAACTTCTATATAATTATCTTTATTTTTAAAATATTGATAAACTGTTTCATCCTTTTTCCAATGTCTTAATCTATCATAATTACCATGAATTTTTATCATTTCATCATCTGTTTGCATTGCCTTTCTTTCTTTTATAAAATCATTAATTGCCATTCTTATTAAAAATTTATCATCATTCCGTATCGAATAATACATATCAATCATTGAAACATAAGCTCTATCCATTATTCTTATAATTTTATGTTCTTTAATTAATCTTTTTATTTCTTTATGATTTTCTCGCATCATTTTTATTTCGTTTGCTCTATATGTATCAATTTGTGTGGTTAACACAAATTTATTTAGGATATCAAATGACATAGATACATGTGAACGTGCTATATTTTCTTTATTTGCTCGGGCGTTTTTACTTTCGAATTCTTTTCTTGTTTTTGGAGAATTTGGAATTTCAAAATCACTTCCATCTTCAGCTATCAATAAATATCCTTTATATTTTTTTACTTCGTTTTTATATTCTTCATAAAATAACTTCATAGAATTATCATTTAAATATTTGAATACTTCACTATTTAATTTTTCTCTTTGTTTAAGCATTCCAGGAGCACTTATATCCGCAATATTGCAAATTTCAGTAAATTCTTCTATTTCCATTTTTGAACTTAAGCCTTTCTTATTTAAATTATATAATATTAAATCTTTAACATTTATTTTTCTGTTTCTAGTAAAATGTTTATCATTGTTTCGTGCTATATTAATAATTTCCTTACTTTCTATTATTCTTTTACTATTTTCTATATTTATTTTACTATACTTCAAAAAATTCACTCCTCATATTCTTTTCTTTTATTATAACACGTTTTTGCTTAAGTTAATGACATTGGCGTTATGATGCTATCAGGTTTACTTAGAAGTGATATAGCAGTAAAAGTAAATATAAAGATAATTGAAGCTTTTGTTGCTATGCGTAAATATATTGCTAGTAATAATTATGAAAATAGAATATCAAATATTGAAACAAAGTTAATAGATTATGATAATAAGTTTGAATTAGTATTTGACAAATTAGATAATACTGTAAATAATCATATCTTTTTTGAAGGACAAATATATGATGCTTATTCTCTTATGATGGATATTTTAAAAGAAGCAAAAGAAGAAATTATAATAATCGATAACTATGCAGGAAAGAAGTTATTTGATTTATTACGAGATATAAAAATTAATA
>URXR01000061.1 GCA_900551925.1 uncultured Mycoplasmatota bacterium
TTATATACTTAAAGTATATATTATTTTCTTTTTTCTTTCAAGTATTTAATAAAAAGTAAACAAAATTTTACTTTTATTTACTTTTTATCTGGTGCTTTGTCTAACTTTTTTCTATCTTGCTTGTAACTATATAATAAAAAATTGTCTTTACTGATAATTGTTTCTTTTAATTTGGTTTCTAAATCCTCTTTAGCTATTTTAGCAGTTTCTCCACCTAGTTTTGCTATTTCTTTATTTTTTTCTAATCCATAGGGCTTATGTTTTTTAGCAAGTTCTCTTGTTGCTAATTCTCCTAAATCTGCTAATGTTACTTCGATATCTGTCATATTATCTCTTAGTGATTCTTTTCTTAAATTTTTATATTTTTTATATTGTTTTGCAGTCATACCAGACCATTCTTTATAGATTTCATTAGTTAGAATTGCATATTCTTTTGATTCAGTTATTCCGCCATCTTTCCATATGTCAGTAAGTTGTTTTCTATCTTGAATACCCTTAATTCTTTTAGCAATCCATTTTTCATCAAAACCTTTGGATCTATATAGATCTATCGCTCTTTGTGCTGCGATTGATGGATCAAACACTTCATCAACTCTTTCGCTACCTAGTTTGGCTAGCCATTGTTTAATTGGTTCAGCATTAGGACTAGGAACTGATTCAATTATTCTAAACATTCCTTCAATATCAACAACATCAGTCATGCGATATTTACCATCTTGGGCTTTCAATTTCAACTGTCTAGTAATACTAGACGTTTCAAAATTTTCCTCATTTTTCAATTTATTTTTTAACCAATTCCAATATTTTCTAGGCTCACTACTATCAGCGAGTACTCCTACTATATCAACAACACTAATATAGTATTTTTCTTCTTCTGTATCCCAAACAGTTCTAATAGTTTCATTATTAAATATTTTATTAATTAAGTGCATTTTATCTTGATTCATAGGTATTCCTCCCTACTATATTTTTATTAAAAATATGATGAATACCTAAATTTTTATAAAAAAAATATAAACTTTTTTAAATATTTATATTTTTTTAAATTTACTTAATAAATCTATTAATCTAGTATTTTTATATATACTTTCTCTACCAACTTTTTCATATTCTAAAAGTCCAGCATCTACTAAACTATTTAAATATGTAGCAGCTGTTTGTCTTGTAACTTTACATTTATCTTCAATATAAGCGATTCTAGTATATACTTCAAAGAATAAAGAATCTAATAATTCATCAGAATATATTTTAGGTAGTTTAGTCATAAATTCTTCTTTATAAGATTTCATCTCACTTTGAATTAGTTTTATTAACTCAATAGTATTTTTAGATGTTTCTTCTATACCCTTTAAAATATAGATAATCCAATCTTCATAATTATTGTTTTCTCTAAAGTCAGTAAATAATCTATAATATTCCTCTTTATTCTTATTAATATAATTACTTAAATAAAGAATTGGACTATCTAAAAGATTATTTAATACTAAATATAAGATATTTAATATTCTACCAGTTCTTCCATTTCCATCATAAAATGGATGAATAGATTCAAATTGGTAATGAATTAAAGCCATTTTAATTAATGGATCTGTTTCATCATCATTTTCATTAATATAATCTTCAAGATTTTTTAATAAATCTCTTATTGTTTTTTCATCTTGTGGTGGAGTATAAATTACTTCACCAGTTTTACTATTAATTAATTTAGTACCAGGATTCTTTCTTACACCAGCTTTATTATGCTCAATCATTCCTTGAAGTTCTACTAACACATTAGTTGAAATAAACCCTTTTTCTTTAATTATTTCATAACCACGCCAAATAGCGTTTCTATAATCAACTACTTCTTTAGCAGATTCATCTTTATATCCACTTTTTGTTAAAACTTTATAAATATTATCATGAGTAGTAACTATATTTTCAATTTCACTGCTATCTTTAGCTTCATTGATTGTAATAGCGTTTATTAAAATATGTTGATTAGAAATTGAATTAGCAAATCCTTTTAATTCTGCAAGTGATCTAGAAGCTTCATTTAATGTTTTAAGAATTTTAGGTGTTTTTAAATCATAATCATTAAATGGTAATGACTTCATATTATCATCTCCTCATATATAATATTACACTATTTTTTTAACATATACAAGAAACATGTTAAAATATTTTTATTTTTTTAACATGTTTTATAGTTGTGTTAATTTTTTTATATTATTATTAAACATATTAATATTATAGCTAAAGCTATATAGGATAAGAAAGATGATAGAACATTTTTAGATAGTGGTTTTTCATCTTTTAATACTTTCTTTAGTTTTATTGTTCCAAATACTAAAAGATATATAAGTAAAATAATAGTTCCTATCATAAAGATAATATTTAAAATATTATTATTATAAATAAGATTTAGGGTTGTTATTAAAAGTAGTACGATATTAAAAATACCAAATATTATTTTTAAATAATTATATTTATGGGTATAGATATAGACTTCTTTAAAATATTTTATAATAAATTCTAGTGAGGTAATAAAAAGAATTATTAGTCCAATGACATGACTAGTAGTTTGATAATTTTGTAATACAATATAAAGAATATAAGCTAAACATAGTGGTATTAAAATTATTTCTAAAACCATTTTTTTATTTTTCATATAGTTCTCCTTTTATATTAAATTCTTTAAATATTCCATAGTTTGGATAATTTACAAATGTTAATTTTTCTTTAGTAGTGGGATGAGTAAATTCTAATTTATAAGCATAAAGTGCTAAAGAGTTATGAGTTTCATCTTTATTATATCTTTTATCTCCATATAAGGGATATCCTCTTTTAGAAAACTGTATTCTTATTTGATGATGTCTTCCTGTTATTAAATTTATTTTTACTAGACTTAAATTGTCTTTTGTTTCTAATAATTTATAATTAAGTTCTGAATATTTACCTTTTTCTTTAGTAGTTATTTTTGAGTTATTATTTTTATCTTTTTCTAAGTAATCTATAAAAGTACCTTGTTTTTCTTTTAGATTATAAACTACTGCTAGATAAGATTTTTTAAAAGTTTTATTTTTAATTTGCTGGGATAATCTTTTAGCAGCTTTACTAGTTTTAGCAAAAACCATTATACCTCCGGTTGGTCTATCTAATCTATGAACTAGTCCTAAATAGACATTGCCTTTTTTATTATATTTTTCTTTTAGATATTTTTTGATAATAGTTAACATATCTAAATCTTTAGTAATATCACTTTGAGATAAGATATTTGGTTTTTTTATAACTACGATAAGATGATTATCTTCATATAATATTTCTAAATTATTTTTCATATCTAGCATATACTCCGCATGGTAAGACTAAACCGTTTTTAGCTTTTATACCTAGTTCTCCACTTGTAATAAGGCCTTTTTTATCTTTTAAAGTTAATTTTAAAATATTTTCTAGGACTGTGGGAGAAAGTCCGGCAGTATAAGAGTTAATTATAAAAAATAAGGGTTCTTTGGTTAAGATTTCTTTACATAAAGTTACTAGTTCAAATAAATTTTTTTCAATGTCCCAAACTTCATTATTTTTACCCCTGCCATAAGAAGGGGGATCCATAATAATAGCATCATACTTGTTGCCTCTTCTTATTTCTCTTTTGACGAATTTTAAACAGTCATCTACTAAAAATCTAATTGGTTTATTCTCAAGTCCTGATGATTTAACATTTTCTTTAGCCCACTCGATCATACCTTTGGAAGAGTCAACATGGACTACTTCCGCTCCTTTAGAAAGACAGGCTACAGAAGCACAACCGGTGTAAGCAAAAAGATTTAAAACTTTAACTTGTTTCTTTTCTTTACTTATTTTATCCATCATAAAGTCCCAGTTAATACTTTGTTCAGGAAAAATTCCAGTATGTTTAAAACCCATAAGTTTAACATTAAAAGTTAAATGTTTATATTTTATTTCCCATTTTTCAGGGAGTTTCTTTTTTATTTCCCAGTGGCCTCCACCTTTATTACTACGATGATAGTGAGCGTGGATACAGCGAGTATCTAATTTATCAGTCCAGATTATTTCCGGATCTGGTCTTAAAAGATAAAAGTCGCCCCATCTTTCTAGTTTTTCTCCATTATTCATTCCAATAATTTCATAGTCAGGAAAATCTCTTACTAATAGCATTTTTATCACCATCTTTATTATAACTTAATTTTGAACTTTATTCAAAATATATTAGAGTTTATATGAAAAATAAACAAGCTTTTACTTGTTTATCTAAAATAATGATTATATTTTTTTTCATGGCCAATAGTTGTTTCTTCGCCATGGCCTGGATATAAAATTATATCATCATCATATTTTTTTAGTTTGTTAATTGAGGCAATCATATCTTGAAAGGAACCTCCTGGTAAGTCTACCCTGCCAATATTTTCATGGAAAACAAAGTCTCCGACAAACATAATATTATATTCTTCAAAATAAAAAGTAATACTGGTATTTGAATGTCCCGGAGTATAAATTGTTTTAAATTCAAAAGGTGAAATTACTTTTTTTTCTTCAAATAGATTTTTATGATCAAAGATAGGGGCTTTATATAACTGGCTTAAACTGTCAGCATAAGTAGTATGATCAAAATGATTATGAGTAAGTAATATTCCCACTGGTTGTAATTTTAATTTATCAATTTGTTTAATAATATTATTTTCTTCATCTCCAGGATCAATAATTAAACATTTATTATCTTCATAGAGAATATAACAATTAGTTTTTAGGGGCCCTACTACTAACTTTAGCATTTCCATTATTTTAACCCTTTCTTATAGGCATTGATAAGCCAGGTTGGATCTTTACAGCCCATGAAAGGGATAACAGCATTTTTATGTTTATAAAGTTTAGAAATATCTTTTTCAGAAATATGTTCGGCTCCTGGAATTTCATTTATAATTAAGTCAGAAGTTATTCCTGGGAAATCTTTAGGGTCTTCCCTAGCGGGTTCAATATCGGTAACATATACTTTGTCAGCTTCTTTTAATACTTCAGCAAAGTCTTTATAAAAGGCTGCCGTTCTAGAGATTGTGTAAGGAATTAGGACAGGTACTAATTCTTTATCAGGGTATTTTTGTCTAGCTGTTTTTAAAACTGTCGCTACTTCATTAGGATGATGAGCATAATCATCTACTAGAATAACGTCTCCTATTTTTTCTTCACTAAATCTTCTTTTAGCGCCGTGAAATTCATTTAGATATTTAATGATATCCTCTTTAGAGATTCCTTCTAGATTGGAGATATAGATACATGCTAAAGCATTTAAAATCATGTGTTTACCAAAGATATTTAGATTAAAGTGTCCATAAAATTCTCCTTTTATATAGACATCAAAACTACTTCCATCACTTCTTAATTCTTTTATTTCCGCTTTAATATCATTATCATCATTAAAACCATAATAGACTATTTTATTGGATTTTAATTTTCTGACATTAGGATTATCTCCACATGCTATTACTAGTTTTTCAGTCTTGTTTACAAATTGTTGAAAAGCTTCGATAACTTCGTTTATATTTTTATAACAATCTACATGATCATAGAAAATATTAGTGATAATGGTATAAACGGGATGATACTCTAAAAAATGACGTTCAAATTCACAAGATTCTACTATAAAATTATTGGAGTGTTTATCTACTACTCCGGTACCATCTCCGACTAGATAATTAGCTCCGATAGTGTTTTTAAAGATATTAGCTAATATAGAAGTTGTGGTAGTTTTTCCATGAGTACCACTTATACAAATAGTATTATATCTTTTAGAAAGTTCTCCAATCATTTCATAATACCCATACATGGTGCATCCTAATTCTTGGGCTTTTTTGTATGAATAATGGTCTTCATGAATAGCTCCACTATAAACATAGATCATATCTTTTTCTAACTTATCGGCATCTTTATAAACAGGGATATGTCTTTTATTTAATTCTTCCAAAGTAAATGAATAAACTTTGGCGTCATCACATCCAATAACTTCATGTCCCCAGTCATGAAGCATTGAAGCTAAGGCAGACATACCTGATCCTTCGATCCCTGCGAAAAAATATCTCATGGCAACTCCTCCTTTTTTACTATTATAATTATATAGGTTTTTTCTTTAAATTACAACTGTTTGATAAAATGTAATTAAAAAATGATGAGTATTAATCATCATTTTAACTTATCAAGTTCTTCTTTTGTTATACCAGTACATTCGATTATATCTTCTTTAGGAAATCCTTTTTTAAGCATGGTCTTAGCTATTTCTAATGTTTTTTGTTTCTCACCTTGTGCTAATCCTTGTTTTT
>URXR01000062.1 GCA_900551925.1 uncultured Mycoplasmatota bacterium
TGTAGAACTTTTTCATTCTTCATTCCTCCTTTACTATACTCTTGTATAATTAGGAAAGAATTCCTTAAAAATTTAAAAAAAAGAAAATATCTTTTCCCTTATTACAAATCTTTTCTAACTCTCTTAATAGCATTTTTCTCTAATCTTGATATTTGTGCTTGACTAATTCCTATCTCTTCGGCAATTTCCATTTGAGTTTTTCCTATTACAAATCTTTGATCTAAAATAAACTGTTCTCTTTCACTTAAATTAGAAATTGCTTTATTAACTGCTAAACGAATATCTAAATCCTGATTAGAACTTTTATCCTCAACTTGATCAAACAAAAATATTGTATCTCCACCATCATTATAAATAGGTTCAAATAAACTAACCGGTGGCCTTAAAGCCTCAAGTGCATGGCAAATATCACTTTCTTCTACCTCCAACATATCAGCAATTTCTTTATTTGAAGGTTCAACTCCCTTAGCCATAGTTATCTCATCTTTCAGTTTTAAAATCTTATACGCTAAATCCTTAACACTTCTACTTACTCTTATACTACTATTATCTCTTAAATATCTACGCACCTCTCCTAAAACCATAGGAACACAATATGTAGAAAACTTAACTCCATAAGAAAGATCAAAATTATCAATAGCTTTTAAAAGCCCAATACATCCTACTTGAAATAAATCATCCATATTTTCATCTTTCTTATTAAATCTTTTTAAAATCGATAAAACTAATTTTAAATTTCCATTAACAAGTTCCTCACGAGCCGTACTATCCCCTTCACTTAATCTTTTAAATAACTCTTCCATCTCCGCACTACTTAATACCTTAATCTCACTTGTATTAATACCAGTAATCTCTACTTTATGCTTAGCCATATAAAACTCCTTTCATATCTATATTGATATAAAAAGAGTTTTCTTATTCAAAAATTAAAATCAAAACAAATCCTTAACCACTAAACTAGCCTGATAAATATCATTTCTAGTTAAATTATAATTTTCTTTATTAACTAAACTAACTGCTTCTTTTAAAGAACACTTTTCTTTAATAATTTTATCAACAAGTAAAGCTTCTATCGATAAATTAGTCTTCTCATCACCTTTAACAAAATCTTTATAAATAACAAAAGTATATTCTCCGTGATCCCATTTACTATCGTTAGTTATTTTTTCTAAAACCTCACTTATAAAACCATAATAATTTTTCTCATATAATTTAGTAAGTTCTTTAGAAACACTAATCTTTATATTGCCTAATTCTTTATATATAACTTCTAAAGTCTTAACTATTCTTTTAGGAGATTCATAAAAAATATAAGTTTTAACAAAACTTTTCTTTATCTCTTCAAATAGCTTTTTAATATCTTTAGTCTCTCTAGGAAAAAAGCCATAAAAAGTAAAACTATCTGCCGGAAGACCACTTACTGAAAGCGCTGTTAAAGAAGCTGAAATACCTCCAACTCCATAAATATTTATATTTTCATCTTTTAATTTGTTAATCAAAATATAACCTGGATCACTAATACAAGGCATTCCAGCATCAGTTATTAAAGCTATATCTTTACCATTAGAAATTTCTTTTAATACATAATCAATCTTTTCTTTTTCATTAAATTTATGATAAGAAACTAACTTTTTATTTATTTCATAATGCTTTAAAAACTTCATACTAACTCTAGTATCTTCACATAAAATAATGTCAACATCTTTTAGAGTCTCTAAAGCTCTTAAAGTAATATCTTTTAAATTCCCAATCGGAGTTCCTACAACATATAAACTTCCCATAACATCACCTATTCATTATTTTTTACATCACTAGATTCTACATCTTCTTTTAGTTCTGCTAAAATATTAAGAGCTTCAAGTGGAGTCACTTCCAGAGGATTTATATTTTTTATTTTTTTAACAAGTTTTGAATCATCTTTAAAATCATCATCTAAAAATAAACTTGTTTGAGTATAAACCTCTTTTTTAACTTCATTATTTTCATAAACATTTAATATTTCTCTAGATCTTTTTATAACTTCTTTAGGTAAATTTGCTAAAGATGCTACATGTATACCATAACTTTTATCAACAGGGCCAGATTTAATTTTATGAAGAAAAATTATCCTATCTCCCTCTTCTTTAGCACTAACATGAACATTCTTAAGGCCTCTTAAGTTATTTTCTAAAGAAGTAAGCTCATGATAATGTGTTGAAAATAATGTTTTCGCCCCAATATTATCATGAATATACTCTAAAATAGCTTGAGCCAAACTCATTCCATCATAAGTAGCAGTACCCCTGCCTAGTTCATCAAATAAAATTAAACTATTTTTAGTAGCATTACTAACAGCATTATTAGCCTCTTTCATCTCTACCATAAAAGTACTTTCCCCACTTACTAAATCATCACTAGCCCCAATCCTGGTAAAAATATTGTCAAAAATAGGTAAAATTGCCTCATCACATGGAACAAAAGATCCAATCTGATTTAAAATCACAATAATAGCCAGCATTCTCATATAAGTAGATTTACCACTCATATTTGGTCCAGTTATTAAAAGAATATTAGTTTGCTCATTCATAATAACATCATTAGGAACATATTCATTTTTCGAAACCACTTCAATAACCGGATGTCTTCCATTTTTTATATAAATATTTCTATCCTCAGTAATCTTAGGTTTTGAAAAATTATAATTTTCTGAAACTACTGTAAAGGCTAAAATAACATCAAGTTCACTCAAAATATGAGCAACCTCTTGAATCTTAGGAATATTAGTTTTTATAATATCTCGAACCTCTAAAAATATTTCATATTCAAGATAAGTAATTTTTTCCTCAGCATTTAAAATTAAATCCTCTTTCTCTTTTAACTTCGGAGTAATATATCTTTCACAATTAGCCAGTGTTTGTCTTCGCTCATAACCATATTCTTCTTTTATTAAATCTTTACTTCCTTTAGAAACCTCTATATAATATCCAAAAACCTTATTAAAACCAACTCTTAAGTTTTTAATTCCCGTTCTTTCTCTTTCCTCTTTTTCCAAAGATAAAATAAAATCTTTACCACCACTTGCTAAACTTCTTAACTCATCAAGCTCTTTATTATAATTATCTTTAATTATTCCTCCCTCTTTAATACTTAAAGGAGCATCTTCTTTAATTGATTTTTCAATAAGATTATAAACCTCTCTTAAATCATCAAAACTTTTATCATAACCAATTTCATCAAGAATTTTCTTAATATCTGGAAGCACTTTTAAAGAACTCTTAAGCTGAATTAAATCCTTACCATTAGCATTACCATAACTAATTCTTCCTGATAATCTCTCTAAATCATAAACACTATTAAGAAGTTCTCGAAGTTCTTCTTTATAAATAAATTCCGTCAAAAAAGTTGAAATAAGATTATGTCTTCGTAAAATCTCTTCTTTATTAACTAATGGATTTTCTATATATTCTTTAAGACGCCTAGAACCCATCGCTGTCTTAGTCTTATCTAAAAACCATAAAAGAGAATAAGTTCTTTCCTTAAGCCTTAAAGTCTCTACAAGCTCTAAGTTTCTCTTAGTATGTACATCTAAATGAAGAGTATCATTTTTCTTTATTACTTTAACCTTTTGTAAATGAACTAAATCTTTCATCTTAGTATCATTAATATAATATAATAAATGTTTTATCGAAGTAACTAATCTAACATCAGAAACATCTTCATAAATATAACTATAACTATTCTCTAAATCATTACTTATCGTCACTAATAAATTATAATTTTCTCTTAAAGTATTAACAATCTTTCTACTAATTTTCGAATTAACAATTACTTCTTTTAAATCAAGTCTTATAATTTCATTAATAAGTTCATCTTCATTATAACTAATAAGTTCTGCTCCAAAAAAACCTGTTGAAATATCTGCATAAGAAAGAGCAAAACAATGAGAAAAATCATATACACTTCCAATATAATTATTACTTTTCTCATCTAAAGATTCACCTTCCATTAAAGTTCCTTTAGTTACAACTTGGGTAACGCCACGTTCTACCACTCCTTTTTTATCTGGAGGAGAAAGTTGTTCACATACTGCCACTTTATACCCCTTATCAACCAACTTTTCTAAATATGGTAAATATGAATGAAAAGGAACTCCACACATCGGTACTTTTTCCTCTAATCCACTGTTTCTTCCCGTTAAAGTTATCTCAAGTTCTCTAGAAGCAGTAAGGGCATCTTCAAAAAACATTTCATAGAAATCCCCTAGTCTATAAAATAATATAGAATCTTCATATTTATCTTTGATCTCCATATATTGTTTCATCATTGGAGAAAGTTTTTCTCTATTTACTTCACTTCTTTTCATAATACAACACCTTGTTTTATTATACTAAAAAAATGGAAATAAATCCATTTTATTTTTCCCTTTTCCTAACAATAGTATCCTTATTAATATCTTCACAAGATAAGGTTTTTAAATAACTTATAATACTATTATGATCTTGTTTAAATACTTTAGAAAGTCTTTCAAACTCTCCTAAATTACTAATATCATATTTAGTATTTAAAATATAATCAATCTCTTCTTTATCTTCAGCTTTAAAAACTTCTCTCATAATTTCTAATCCCTCTTCTTTAAGATTAATCACTTCAGGATTATATCCTAAACTATAAATAACTTTCGATTTAACAGGATCTTTAGCTTTTCCAATAAGACAAGTAATATTTTCTAACAACTCTAAATCTTTATTATTTTCATCCATTGCATATTTAAAAGCTAAATCAGATTGTTCTAGAGTATAAGCATGAGCAATAGCATTAACCATGTCCCCAAGATATCTTTTATCCTGTAAATTTCGATTCTTAGCGACTTTAAAAGCCTTTAATCTTTTTTCTTTAACACCATCTGTTCCCACACAATTTACAATATATAATAAATCAGGTCTTTCTATTAAATTAGAATCTAATGCCACCTTTAACCCATTCGAAGCAATTTCAGAATCACTATTTTGAAAACCTAAGTTATAAACAATTTCTTCATAATGAATATTTTTTCTAAGTTTCTTATTTAAAGCTGCTTTTAAGGCCACTAAAGATATTTTTTCTTCCTTAGCTAAAGTTACTCCTTGTAATAGTTTTTTAATATCAAATTCATCTAAAAGATCATCACTTAATAATTTTTCAATAAGTATCTTCCCATTTTTAGCTTGCCTCATTCCAACAGCTTCAGAAACAAATCTAACCAATTCTAAATACTTCCTAGATCCTTGAAGTTCTTCATTTAAACTAACTTGTCCTGTAACTGCTGCTACTCCTGAATTAGCAGTTTTTGCTATGCTTTCTGCAACACCACGAGAAAACCAAATATTCCTTACTCTAGGACTCTCAAACACTTTAGAAATAATCGCTGCCGTAAAAGGAACACTTTCTGAAATATATTCTAACACAAAATCCAAATACTCAAAATCTTCTATTCCTTCTATTTTTAAAAGTCTAATAGCCATCTCCAAATTATCCTCTTTATCTATTGAAGTTAAAATATTAACTATTTTAGCTATATCATATCTACTAGCAAATTTTTCATTATCAAGAAGAAAAAGAGAAGAACTGACACTTTTTTCTAAACTAGCAGTATTTAAAGATTTTAAAATATCACTAATTTTATCAATAGAAAGATTTTGATTATTAACAACTTTTAAAACAAGATTATTAAAATCTTTATCCTCACAAGCTCTATTAATTATATCAATTTGGCTATCAATATCATAATCAGAAATTGATGTTAAAGGAATTTTTTTCATATAACCAAGTAAATCAGTAGAAAAATTATCTTGCTCTACAGCCCCTATTAACTTTTCCTTACTCTCATCCTTAAACCAAGTATCATAAAGATATAAATAAAACTTATAAGCCTTTTCTTTTAAATCATCAGTTTCTAAAATTCTATCTATTTTAACATCATCAAGTTCTAAAATCTTACTTAAAGACTTTTCACTTCTAATATCTTTTTCACTAAAACAAGATTCTACTTCTTTTACAAATTTATCATCATTTAATAACTCTAAAAGTTCTATTACTCTATTCTTATTCATAAAACCCTCCCTAAAATTGAATTTTATTATATATTAAATATTATTATTCTGCAAGTAAAAAAGCCTATTGATAGTGTAAAATTATTTGGGGAAGATAAAAAAAGAAAGACCAATGTTATAATA
>URXR01000063.1 GCA_900551925.1 uncultured Mycoplasmatota bacterium
TTTTATACTTTATCTTTAAATCATCAAACTTTTTACTAAACTTTTTTCTATTTGTTACTTTAGGCTTTACTACCTCTATTTCTTCTTCTACTTCTTTTCTATCTTTTCTATTTTCAAGTATTTCTTCTTCTATATCATAAAGTGAATTATCTTTTTCTTTTTTCTCCACTTTTCTTCACCTCAAATCAAAAAAAGTATACCTATTCTTAAAACAAGTATACCATTCTTTTATTTTTCTTACAAGAAATATTAAATATTAAACCTAAAATGACAAATATCTCCATCTTGCATTAAATAATCTTTTCCTTCTAGTCTTAGTTTACCGTGTTCTTTTACTTTTTGCTCATTTTGTTCTTCTTTTATATCTTGATATGAAATTACTTCAGCTTTGATAAAACCTTTTTCGAAATCGGTATGAATAATTCCTGCACATTCTTTTGCATTCATACCATCTTTAAAAGTCCAAGCTTTTACTTCTTGTTCTCCAGCAGTAAAATAAGTTTTTAAGCCTAGAAGAGAGTAGGTAGTTTCTACTAATTTATCTAATCCACTTTTTTCAATATTTAATTCTTTTAACATTTCTTCTTTATCGTCATCATTTAATTCTGATAATTCTGATTCTATTTTAGCAGATACCACTATTACTTTAGAGTTTTCTTTAAGGGCATATTCAGTTAAATTATCTACATATTCGTTAGGCTTATTTATTTCATCTTCATCAATATTTGCTAAATAAATGTGGGGTTTTAAAGTTAAGAGATTGAATGATTTTAACGAGATTAGTTCTTCTTTTTCATATTTAATCAGTCTTAAGGGGATGTTTTTTTCTAGTGCTTCTTTTGATTTTTCTAGGGCTGTTAATTCTATTAAAGATTCTTTATCTTTAGTTGTTTCAGCTTTTTTCTTTATTTTTCCTATTCTATTAGAGATTATTTCTAAGTCTGCTAGGGCTAATTCTAAATTAATTATTTCAACATCTCTTATAGGATCGACATTACCTTCAACATGTGTTATTTCTTTGTTTTTAAAACATCTTACTACTTCTACTATAGCATCTACTTCTCTTATATGGGATAGGAATTTATTTCCTAAACCTTCGCCTGTTGAGGCTCCTTTTACTATTCCTGCAATATCAACAAATTCAAAAGTTGCTGGTTTTACTTCTTGAGGATTATATATTTGTTCTAAAACTTTTAATCTTTCATCAGGAACACTTACTATTCCGACATTGGGATCTATTGTGGCAAATGGATAATTAGCTATTAAGATTTCTTTTTTAGTTATTGCATTAAAAAGAGTGGACTTTCCAACATTGGGAAGTCCTATTATTCCGGCTTTTAAACTCATAATTATTCCTCCTTATTATAGGACAGGATATGATCCTGGTCCAAGTGGTAATCCTACTAAGTACCATAGCAATACTATAGCAATCCAAGTTATGGATAGGGCAATAAAGTATGGAGTCATTAATCTTATTCCATCTCTAATGCCATAGACCTTTTTTTCTTCACGATTATAGATATTCAAATATCCTAAGTAAACAACAAAGTAGGCTAGGAGAGGAGTTATTCCATTAGTCATAGATTCTGCTGCTCTAAAGATGAATTGAGAGTATTGTGGCGATAAATTCATTTGCATCATAGCAGGTACTAGAATAGGGGAGATAATCATCCATTTGGTTATAGTACTTGGTACAAATAAATTAGACACAGCAATTACAAAGATAGCTACTAATATCAAAAGTATTCCTGATAGAGGTACTGCTTGTAATAGACTTGATAGCCATACCACTATTATAGTTCCAATATTTGTTTCTCTAAAGATTGCTACAAATTGAGAAGCAAAGAAAATCATTAATAAAAGTCCTCCGATAGAGCTTAATCTTTTTCCTACTTTTTCAATTAGTTCTTTATCATTTTTGATTGACTTAGCTCCGATAGCGTAAGCTACTCCGGTTACTATTAGGAATAGTGCTAAAAGATATGTAAATCCTGCTTCAAAATATGATTCTGGTCCAAATAATTGATAGGCATAAGACTCTTGAGTTTGGTCTAATAACATTCCTGATAGAGGAAGTTCTGGAATAATAGCATATATAAATACTATTAAGACAATGATTGCTGCGAATAGGGCATATCTTAAGCCTTTTTTCTCTTTTTCTTCTTCTTTTATTTTCTTTTGTTCTTCATATTGAAGATCTAGATATTCTATTTCTTTAGTTTGATCTAAATCATCTTTCTTTTTAGAAACATATCTTCCAATTTTTTTTACAATATATTTTTCAGTTATAATAGTTCCTACAATTGATATTACAATACTTGAGAATATCATAATAAATAGATTAGAGGTCATTCTAACATAGAATGTTTCATCAATTAGATGAGCCGCACTCATAGTGTATGGGATTAGGGTCATATCAGTTGCTCCGACGAAGAAACTGACACTGTAACCAAATGCTACTCCGGCAAAGGCGGTAGCAATTCCGGCGAGTGGATTTCTACCATTAAATAAAAATAGTAGAGCTCCAAGTGGAATTAAAACGGCATAACCAACTTCATTAACGATACTTGAGAAAACAGCAGTTAAGAATAATAAGAAAGTTATTATTCTAGGATTAATTTTAGCTAACTTTCGTTTCATGAAAGTCTGAATTAAGCCTGTTTCTTCTGCTACTGCTACTCCAATTAAAGTAATAATTAAAGTACTAACTGTTGTAAAACTTATAAAGTTAGTAGAAGCATTACTAATCATTGATTTTATTCCTTCATAACTTAACATATTTTCAACAGTTACTATAGTTTGTTCTAGTTCATTGGTTTCAATATTGACACTGTCATAAGATGCTGATATATCAAATAATGATAATATAAAACTTAAAACTACTGTTATTATTATTAAAATTATAAAACTGGTCGTGGGATGTAATTTTAATTTCTTTTTTTTCTTCTTTTTTGCCATATTTTTACTCCTCTACTATTTTTTTTAATTTTTTATTAAATTCTATTCTAGGTAACATAATGGTTCTACCACAATTTAAACATTTTATTTTTATGTCAGCTCCTAGTCTTACTATTTCCCATAGATTGCTGCCACAAGGATGATTTTTTTTCATTATTACTTTGGTTCCTAAGTTATAATTTTTATCCATTTCTAACCTCAACTATGTTAAATGGAATTGATATGTTTTCTTTATCATATTCTTCTTTTATTATTTTATTTATTTGACGTTCAGCGCTAAATTGTTCATCCATTTTAACAGGAACTAATAAACGATATTTAATGCTAGAGTCTGCAAATTCATTTAGTCCCCAAAAATCAATTGGTCCAACAAGAGTTGTTACTTCTTTTTCTATTCTTTTTATAATATTTTTTATTACTTTGTCAGTAAGCTTGCTATCTACTTCATAAGCCATTGGAATATCAACAACTAAGTTGGGATTAGTTTTGGAATAATTTATTACTTCAGTTATAGTACGATTTGATATTATTTTTACAACATTTTCATAACTTTTGATTTTAGTACTTTTTAAACCTAAATCTATAACTGTCCCAGTAAAGCCATTAATTTCTACTAAATCTCCAATATCAAATTGATCTTCCATGATAATAGACATTCCTGATAAAACATCTTGCATCATATCTTTTAGGGCAAGACTTAAAATTACTGAAGCTACTCCTAGTCCTGCAACTATAGAAGTTATATTTATTCCTAAGATACTTAATACTCCTGCTGCTACTAAAACAAAAATAGTATATTTAGCTATATTTTGAATTAGTTTTTGCATTGTGATTTGTCTTTTCTTTTTTAATTTTTGAGTTCTTTTAGTTATTATTTTTTTAATTATTTGATAAACTATCCATCCTAATATAATATAAATTATAATCAAATGGTAGTCGTTTTCTATAAAATATTTTAAGAAGTCTAACATATTTTTCACCTACTTATTAGAATTAATTATTTCTAAAATTCTATTTAAATCATTAATATTCTCATATGAGATTTCTAATTTTTTTGGTTTAATTTTTACTTTGGTTCCTAAATATTCTGATAAGTCTGTTTCTAAGGTTATTAATTCAGGATTTTTTTCTTTTTGGTGTTGAACAATTTTCTTTTTTAAATCTGGTTTATGAGTTTCTTGTTCTAAATCTCTAACATTCATATTTTCATTTATTATTTTATGAGCTAGAGCTTCGATTTGATTTTTATCTTCTAATTTTGATAAAGTTCTAGCATGGGCCATAGTTAATTTGTTTTCTTTTACTAAAGATTTTACTGTTTCAGGAAGTGAAAGAAGTCCTAATATATTAGTAATGTGACTTCTACTTTTTCCAATTCTTTTAGCTAATTGTTCTTGAGTTAAATTTAAATTATTTATTAGTCTTTGATAAGCTTCAGCTTCTTCGATAGCATTTAAATTTTCTCTTTGGAGATTTTCTAAAACTGCTAGTTCCATCATTTGTTCATCAGTGAAATTACGAATAATAGCAGGGATTGTTTCTTTTCCTGCTAATTTTGAAGCTCGAAATCTTCTTTCTCCGGCAACTATTTCATAACCTTTAATACTTTTTTTAACAATTATTGGTTGGATTACTCCATGTTCTTTGATTGAGTCTGCTAATTCTTGCAATGTTTCATTGTTAAAGGTTTTTCTTGGTTGGTAAGGATTAGCTCTTATTTCCTCTAAGGGAATTTCTGTTACTTCTTCTTTACTAGCTGTTTCTACAATTTTTTCTTCTATTTTGTTATAGTTTATGTCTTCAATATTAAATAATTCTTCAAGACCTCTTCCTAGAGCTCTTCTTTTAGTTTGTTCCATTTCCTTTAATCACCTCTTTGGCTAAATTTAAATAAGCTTCTGATCCTCTTGATTTTGGATCATAGGCTACAATTGGTTTTCCATGCGATGGTGCTTCAGTTAATCTTATTAATCTTGGTATTATTGTGTTATATACTTTATCTTTAAAGTAGCTTCTTATTTCTTCAACTACTTCTAGACCTAAATTAGTTCTAGCATCTAGCATTGTTAAGAGAACGCCTTCAATTGATAAATTTGGATTTAAATTTGATTGCGTATACATGATGGCTTTTAATAATTGAGTTATACCTTCTAGAGCAAAGTATTCGCATTGAACTGGAATAATTACTGAGTCTGAAGCTGTTAGAGCATTTGTTGTAATTATTCCTAAAGCTGGAGGACAATCAATTATAATAAAATCATAGTCATCTTTAATTTGATTGATATGAATTTTTAATCTTTCAGCTTTGGAAATATTAGAATTTGGATCATTTTGTTCTAGTTCAATATCTATTCCTGCTAAATTTATGTTAGCAGGAAGAACATATAAATTTTTATATTTTGTTTTTATTATGGCTTCATTAATAGTTGCTGTTCCGTTTAATACATTATAAATACTTTTTTCAATATTTCCTTTGTTTAGTCCAATGCCTGTTGTGGCATTACATTGAGGATCTAAATCAATTAATAGTATTTTTTTATTTAATAAAGCTAATGATGCTGCTAAATTAATGCTAGTTGTAGTTTTTCCTACACCACCTTTTTGATTAATTAATGATATTACTTTTCCCATTTTGTTACCACCTATTTCTTTTTTTATGACATTACTATTTTATCAAATAATTTTGGTTTTTTAAAGAGCTTTTTATAGTTTTTCAAAAATAAAAAATCAAGATTGTTGATTTACTTGATTTTTTATATTATTTATTTAATTTTAATAATGCCAACACGTCTTATAACTTTGTACTCCACATGCTTTATTTCGACATGATTTATACACAGCACAACTACACTTAGAGCATCTTCCATAATAATTACAACTTCTAGTCCATACAGTTTTTTTTGTTTTACATTGCCATTTATGAGCTTTACCATTTTTTCCTTGTTGACAAATATAAGAGCTTTTTACACAGCTAACTTTTCTATATGTGCCATTTGATTCTTTACAAGCTGGACATATATTAAGAGGAGCTGAAGTTTTTGATCTAACACATTTCCCATATTGCCAAGGATAATTTGTTTTTACCCAACCAGAAAATGAAGCACATCCACAGGCAGCACATCTATTTCTAGTTTGACATCCACAAGCAGAAGTCCTACACGTTTTATAACTCTTTACTCCACAAGCAGAATTAGGACTATATACTCTTACATAATAA
>URXR01000064.1 GCA_900551925.1 uncultured Mycoplasmatota bacterium
TGTTATTGAATACGCTAGTAATCCTAACATATTTAGAACTGTTTATAGAATAAAGGAGTAAGTTTTTATGACTGATTTGATTGTAAAAGATAATATAAAAATAGAAGATTTAATATATAAAGTACGTGGTAAACAAGTGATGCTTGATAGTGATTTAGCTATTCTTTATGGGTGTAAGAATGGTACTAAATCTATTAATTTAGCAGTTAAAAGACATATTAATAGATTTCCAGAAAGATTTTGTTTTAAGTTAACTGAAGAAGAATATTCTGCTTTGCGGTTTCAATTTGAAACCGCAAATACTAATAATATGTCAAGAAGTGTATCATATGCTTTTAAAGATTTAGGTATTAAATGTTTTACTATAAATAGAGTAGACCATCCTTTTTTATTAGATTGCATTCTTAAATATTTAAATAATTATTAAAATATGGATTTTTAGTTTAAATTTTTCTTATTTTATAGTATAATTATAATGATTTAAGGAGTGATACGATGAGTGGACATTCTAAATGGTCAACTATTAAAAGAAAAAAGGGTTTAATTGATGCTGAAAGAGGTAAAATATTTCAAAAACTAGCTAAAGAAATTTATGTGGCTGCTAAGGGTGGAGATGCTAGTGTTGATACAAATCCTGCTCTTAGAATGATAGTAGATAAAGCTAAAGCTCAAAATATGCCTAAGGATAAGATTCAAGCTGCTATTGATAAGGCTCATAAAAGTACTGGAGGAGAAGATTATGAATCTATTCGTTATGAAGGATATGGACCAAATGGAGTAGCTATTATGGTTGATTGCCTTACTGATAATCGTAATAGAACTGCTTCAATGGTTAGAAGTACTTTTACTAAACGTGGTGGTAATTTAGGAACTGATGGTTCAGTTAGTTATATGTTTGAACGCAAAGGTATTATAGTGGTTCCTAATTCTTATAATGAAGATGATATTATGACTATTGCTTTAGAGAATGATGCTTTAGATTTTATAGTTTTAGAAGATTCTTATGAAATATATACTACTTATGAAGATTTTATAAAAATAAATAAAGCTTTAGAAGAGGCTGGGATTACTGATTTTATTATGAATGAAGTTAGATATATTCCTGCTAATTATGTGAAACTTGATGAAGAGAAAACTACTAAGATTCTAGGACTTATTGAGGCTTTAGAAGACTTAGATGATGTTTCTGATGTTTATCATAATTTAGAGATAGACGATTAGTCTATTTTTTGTTTATGTTTGATAGATTAGAAAGACTTATTGGTTCTTTAGCTTTAGAAAAATTAAAATCTTCTCATGTAGTAGTTTTAGGACTTGGTGGAGTAGGGGGTTATGCTCTTGAAGCTTTAGTAAGATCGGGAATTGGCTCGATTACTATAATTGATGGAGATAAAATAGAACTTAGTAATTTAAATAGACAACTTATTGCTACTAGGGATAATATTGGAGAATATAAAACTTTGGAGTTTAAAAAAAGAATTTTTAGTATTAATCCTGATATTAAGCTTAAAGTTATTACAAAGTTTATAGATAAAGATAATATTAATGAGATTTTTACTGAGGATATTGATTATTTTATTGATGCTTGTGATAGTATTGAAACTAAAAAATTAGTTATTTCTTTGTGTCTTAAGAATAATATAAAATTTATAACTTCAATGGGAGTAGGGAATAGAATGAATCCTAGTTTATTGAAAATAGGAGATATTAGAAATACTAGTTATGACCCAGTGGCTAAAATTTTAAGAAAATACGTTAGAGATAATAATTTAAGTGGTAAGATAACATGTCTTTATTCAGAAGAAAAACCTCTTTTAAAGGATAAAGTGATAGGTTCTAATGCTTTTGTACCTCCTTCGGCAGGACTTTTAATCGCAGGGTATGTTATTAATGATTTAATAAAAAAAGAATAGGAATTAGTTTAGACCTATTCTTTTATAATAATTAGAATTAAGCATTATTGAAGAAGCATTTACTTTATTATAAACTTCAGTTTGTTTTTCTTTTAGATAAGTTTTAGAGATTTCTTTATTAGAAAACTTATTAGTTTTAGCATTATAGAAACCTTCTTTGGTTAGAAAACTGCGATCATTAAAGATGACTATTCCTTCATTATCGCTCATAATATCTTTACCTATGATTAATCTAGAATCATATTTTATATTAAACATATTAAGAAGAGTTGGTAAGATATCAATATTAGAGGCATATTTATCTATTGTTTTATTTTCTATTTCAGAATTATAAATGATTAAACCACTTTTATGTTTATCGTAAGGAGTTTTTATTTGTTTTAATTCAGATAATTCTGTTTGATTTAAACCATAAGGGAAATGATCTGGAGTTAGAACTATAACGGTTTTTGATAAAAGATTATTTTCTTTTAAATTATTTATTAGTTTTTCTAGGCCTCTATCTAGATCAATATTAGCACTTATATAAGCTTTGACATTTGAGGAATAATTTAAATCTTTAGTTTCTTTTTGCCATTTTTTGGCTATGTCATTAGTTTTAAAATTATGAGATAGATGGCCACTTATAGTCATGTAATAGGCCATAAAATTAGAAGAGTTTTTATAATCTTTAAAGGTTTCTTCGAGCATTTCTTCATCACTTTGAGGCCATAGATTACAGTTTATATATTCTTCTAAACCGTTGTTACAAGCTTTATAGGTAGAAAAATTTAAGTTTTTTAAAACTTTGTTTCTTTGATAAAAATCGTATTCCCCATTATGATAAGCATAGGTATCGTAGTTTAAATTATTGAAAACTTCTGAGTATGTATAGGGATAATAATTATTTTGAGATGAGACATAACTCCAAGTTCTCTCTTCTGGTAAGAGTCCAGTTAGGTTAGTATATTCTCCATCAGAGGTTGAAGCATAATAAATTGGAGTATAAAAATTAGTAAAACTTAGGCCTTCATTGGATAATTTGTATAAAGTAGGAGTAAGTTCTTTATCAATTAGACTGAAATCAAATGATTCTGCTGTTATGAAAATTAAATTTTTGCCTTCAAAAATACCAGTGTACTCATTTTTATTAGTAGGAGTTTCTTTTTGAAGATAGTTATGAAGTTTTTTAATCTCTTCATCTTGTTCATTTTCAATTAATTTATCAAAATCAATATTAGTTACATTATAGTCCTTTTCATTATAGGTTTTCTTTTCGCTTTTGGTTTCTTCTATTAAGTTTGGTTCGAAATTAAATATATAGCGCTCAATATCTATAAATGTACCAGTAAGTAAACCAAATTTTTTAACGTTTAAAGCTACGTTATGAGTATTGTGAATTAAATTGTGATAGGAATAAAGACCACTTTTTAAACAGTTTGCTAAGGTTAAATTTAAAATAAGACTACTTATAATAATAATTATAGAAATAATATTTTTTTTCTTAGAACTTAAATGAGGAATTTTTAAACAAACAACAATTATTACTGCTAGAAGAAGCATAAAGAAAGAAAAACCGTAGATATTTTCAAAAATTATTTTTAGAATAGCTTCTAGAAAGCCAAAAACTTGTGAACCGTGGAGTAGGGAGTAAATACTATAAAAACTTTCGTAAAAACTATAATAGACAAATTGAGAAGCATAAATTATAGTGATAATAATTAAAATGGCTAGATTAATACCTTTAGCTAAGAGGGGTTTTTTAAAGAGATTAGATATTAATTTGATAAGACTTCCAAAGAATAAAGCTTCAAGTAAGTAAAAAACAATATTTAAAAATTCTATATCATGATAGATGGTCCAGGTTAAAACAATATTTAATAAAAATAGGTAAAAAATATTAATGATTAAATCTAGGTACTTCTTCATTTTATTTACTCCTTTAATTTATCTAATTTTTCTTTAACACTTTTTAAAGATTTTTCATAGCTAGAACTTTCTTTTGGGAAATAGTATTTATTATTTTTGATATTATTAGGAAGATATTGTTGTTTAACATAGGAATTTTTATAGTTATGAGGATATTTATAGTCTTTATAAGGACTTTTTAAATAAGAGGGCATATCTCCGATATCTTGATTTAAATCATTTAGAGCTTTATCGATTGCGAGAATAGCACTGTTGCTTTTAGGGGATAAGCTCATTTCAATAACAATATTAGAAAGGATTATTCTAGCTTCAGGAAGTCCAACTAATCCGCTTAAATTGATGGCAGCGTTTAACTTAGGGCCTAAACTAGGGTTAGCTAGACCAATATCTTCATAACAAATTACAGATAGTCTTCGATAGATGCTATCTAAATCTTCAGCTTTTAATAATCTAGCTAGGTAATGAAGAGCAGCATCTACATCAGAACCTCTTATCGATTTTTGTAGTCCACTTAAGACATCATAATGCCCATCTTCATTTTTATCATGGAAAAAATTAGGTTTATTGTTGATGTTTTGAATGTCTTTGATATCTACTTTGTGATTTTTATGAGTATAGTAAGAAACTTCTAATAAATTTAGAGCAAATCTTAAATCTCCACCAGAGATATCGGCAATGTATTTAAGAGTAGCTTCATCTATTTTTATATTTTTTATTTCATCGTTTAAAAGAGCTTTTTTAAGTCCTTTTAAGATATCATCTTTAGTTAGAGGTTCAAGTTTAAAGATTTGACATCTACTTCTTATAGCAGGATTTATTTTATGATAAGGGTTTGAAGTGGTTAAACCAATTAAAGTTATTAAACCACTTTCTAAGCAAGGAAGTAAAAGATCTTGTTTGTCTTTATTTAGTCTATGTATTTCATCCATTATTAGAACTAAACCATCTAACATTTTGGCTTCTTCTACGACAATGTCAAAGTCTTTTTTGTTGTTTAAGGTAGCATTTAAGAATCTATAGTTGCAATCAATATCATTTACAATAGCATTGGCTATAGAAGTTTTACCAGTTCCCGGATTACCATATAAAATCATAGAAAAAAGTTTTTTATTTTTTACCATATTAGTAAGAATTTTATTATTACCAATTAAATGTTTTTGACCGACTACATCAGTAAGTGATTTAGGTCGTTCTTGAAGTGCTAAGGGTTTATCCATGTTTATCTCTCCTTGTAAATATTTTATCAAAAAATAGAATAAATTAAAAGATTATGGCTTTATTTATTAGCAATAATCTTTAATGTGTATTTATTAGTTATTATAAGGATAATTATTGTTATTGGGATTATTATTTTGGTTGTTAGCTTGATAAAAGTTGTTAGGAATATTTTGATTTGGGTTTTGATAATGGTTATTAAAGTTATTTTGATTAAATCCTGGATGGTTATTTAAAGTTTGATTATTGTTATAGGGTTTTTTATGTTGCTTTATTTTCTTTGGTTTTTTTACTTTGTTAGGTTTATTTTTTCTTGTTGGTTTATTGGTAAAGTTATGATTTTGAACATGGTTATTAGGATTAAAATTATTATTACTGATATTTTTAAATGTTACTTTTTTAACATACCAAAACATAGTTATATAAATTAACATAGCTGTTATAATAGTACAAATAGATAAATAGTTTAAATCATAAACAATTATGGAAAAAGCAATGTATAGAATAACGACAATAGTAAAGAAAATAGTAGTTCTTTTAAAGAATTTATTAATGTCATTTATCATAATTAATTTGGTTTTAAAAGTTGATCTAATAGCAAAAAATATAGCGAGAATATGGCTAGTTAAAAGAAGAATAAAGTCTTCTGCTATTTGGATATAGGCTAAGGGAATATTTGCTAGAGGGGTTTCTAATGAAACTTCTATTATAGCCATTACGATAGCAGTTGTAATAGTAATTATAATATAATAAAAGATAAAAAATAAAATAAAATTTTTTAATAATTTGTTAGGACTAGTTATAATTTTTGGCATATTATCATCTCCTTTCTTTATTATAATAACTCTTTTAACCAAAGTAAAGTTTTACTGGTTACTTTTGGATTTTTTAATCTTTTCGCAAATTTTTAGACTAAATTCCGTTTTATAAAAATTTGTTTGATTTATTAGAC
>URXR01000065.1 GCA_900551925.1 uncultured Mycoplasmatota bacterium
AATAGTGCTAAATATGGTTTATGGATTACTATACGAGTTAATGCTATAGGAATTAAAGGTATCGCATATTGTACAATGGATGATATGTCTGTTATTGAAAAAGAAATCAAAATCAGACTGCTCTTCAATCTCTTTTAAAATATCCTCTTTATTAGTATGTACTTTATAAACTATACTAAACGCATGAATACCAAAAGTATTTTTTAAAACATCTATAATTTTATCCTCGTACTTCTCTAAATACTCTATATACATTCTAGCATGTTCTTTTTTTATTTTTACTTCATATTTTTTAGTTTTTTCTAAAATATTTTTTTCCAAAGTATTAATAAATAATTTTCTATTATCACCTTTAGTAGTAAGTTCACCATATTTTATTAAAATTATACCCATAACAATCACCTTTTAAAAAAAATAAGCTCAAGGCTTATTTTTGTTCATTTTCTAAAGTTAAAAACTCTAATACTTTTTTAACCTCTATTTCATACTTAAGCATAGTTATATCACCATACATACTTAAAAATTCATCCTTAGAAACAGCATACATCTTAGCTAATTTTTCTGCTTCTTCATTAGCTTCTTTATCAGTAACTTCTATTTTTTCAAGTTCAGTTATCTTTTCTAAAATAATTCTATAAAGAACATGTTTTTTAGCTTCTTCTTCCATTTGAGCTCTTAAATCTTTTTCACTTGATTTAGTCATTTCAAAAAATACTTCTAAAGAAATACCTTGCATTCTAATTTGTTCTTCAAAATTTTTAATCATATAATTAATTTCATCTTCTATTAATTCATTAGGAATATCAACTTTTGTATTTTTAGCAATTTCTCCTAAAACTTTATCAACAAATTTTTCATCAGCTTCTCTTTGCTTACCAGCTTCAATATTTTTCTTAACTTCTTCTTCTAATTTTTCTTTACTGTCTACTCCTTCAAGTCCTAAATCTTCAAAGAAATCTTCATCAAGTTCTCTATTTTTCTTTACTTTCACTTCATGAACTTTAACTTTAAATACCGCATTAGCACCTTTTAAATCTTCTTGATGATAATCTTCTGGGAATGTAACTTTTATTTCTTTTTCTTCATCCTTTCCCATACCAATTAATTGTTCTTCAAAACCAGGAATAAATGAACCAGAACCAATTTCTAAAGAATAGTTTTCAGCTTTTCCACCTTCAAAAGGAACACCATCTTTAAATCCTTCAAAATCAATAATAGCAATATCTCCATTTTCGATCTTACCATCTTTAACTTCAAGTTCTGCAAATCTTTCTAATAAATGTCCTATTTCATGATCTATTTCATCTTTAGTAACTTTTACTTTATCTTTTTTAATATTTAATCCTTTATATTTACTAATAGTAACTTCTGGCATAGTAGTAATTGTAAATAAAAATTCTACTCCATCTTCTCCTACTGCCTTAATATCTACTTTAGGTTCTACAATAGGTTTATAATCTTTTAAAGCTTTATCATATGCTTCTGGTAAAAGTATTTCTAAAGCATCCATATATAAAGGTTCTTTACCCATTTTTTTAAAATAAATATCTTTAGGTACTTTTCCTTTTCTAAAACCATCCATTTTAATTTCTGATTTTTTATTTTCATATGCTTTATCAATAGCATCTTCAAATTCTTTTTTATTAAATTTTACAGTTTTTTCAAAAACATTTTTCTTTTCCATCCTATTCTCTCCTTTTCGTAAATATTATAAACTATTTTTTTACTAAAAACAAGAGAAATTATAGAAAGTTATTTAAGACTTAAAACTGGATCTGACTTACTAGCTTTTATAGCAGGAGCAATACTTCCTGTAACTGCTACTAAAATACTAATTATAATAATTAAAATAACTTTACTAAAGCTAAGGACCATTAAATCACTAAGTCCTGTTACCTCTAAAAGTATTTTATTTAAAGGCTGTATTAAAATATAAACAATTAATAAAGAAAATAAACTAGCTATTAAAGATATACTTATATTCTCCATAACAAAAAGTCTTTTAATATCTTTACCTCTTGCTCCTAAACTACGTAAAACCCCTATTTCTTTTTTTCTTTCAACTGAGGATGTATAAGTAATAATAGTAATTAATATAAGGGTAATAACTAAAGATATTCCTGATAAAATTAATAGTATTGAAGTAACTCCAAAAACTAAACTTGTCGTAGTATTAATAACATCTGTACCCATATCAACATAATTTATCTTTTTCTCATAACTATCTAAATAATCAATTACTTTTTCTTTATTATTATAACCATTTGGATAAATATATATCATATAAGGACTTTGCTTAATTCCTAAATAAGTAAGTAAATCATCTTTTTCTTCTAAAGTAACACTTTCTAAAGATAAAACATTATAACCTCTATCAACTTGTTCTTTAACAATTGATGACTCATTATTCTTCCTAATTACTTTTTCTATTAAACTATTTCTAAAATAAATAGCACCAGCTTCTTCATTAATAATAGTATTAAAATCCATCTCTGATTTAGCTTTTATTATTCCTACTATTGTTAATTTTTCATTATTAGCTTTATTATATAACTCAGTATCTATCTTATTTACTGAAAAAATATCATCATCTTTACTATACAAATCATCATTATAAACAAGTTTAATCTCCTTGCCAATAAGATTACTCATTAAAGTATTATCATCTATTCCTAAAAACTTTAAAACATCTTCCCCTATCATATTATCATTATTTACTTTTAATAAAATTTCCTTATTGTTTTGAGGAAACTCTCCCTCAAGTAACGTATAATTTTCCTTTAAAAGTTTATTATCATCAGGCACTGCTATAAAAGGCAAATTATCACTAAATTTAAAACCATTTTCATTTTTAGCCACAGCTTTAAATGGATACTCATAATTATAAGTTACTCCCATAATGTAATCTTTATCAATATCTTTTAAATAATTAATTACACCATCATCAATATTCTTATTAGAAACAGTCTTATAACTATATACTCTATCATCACTATAATTCTTATTATAAGAACTACTTTTAGAAGTAATTGTAAGAGGATAATTACCTAACGAATCCTTCTCCAAAACTTTAACCTGTTTATTAAAACCATCTGACATAGCAAAAACCATAGAAATACCAATAATACTAATCATAAAAGCCAGTATCGTTAATACATTTCTAAAAAGTTTTACTCTTAAATTTCGAAAAGCCATCTTAAAAATCTCTAAAAATTTAATACCTACTTTTTTAAAACTAAACTCTTCTTTAGTAAAACTAATCACATTACTTCCAAAGACCTCTCCATCCTTAATTGTTATAATTCTATCTGAATAATCTTTAGCCAATTTCTCATTATGTGTAACCATAATAACTAAAATATCCTTAGATAATTTTTTTATAAGTTCCATAATTAAAACACTAGTCCTAGAATCAAGCGCACCAGTTGGTTCATCTAAAAGAAGCACTTTTGGTTTATTAACAATAGCTCTAGCAATAGCAACTCTTTGCCTTTCTCCTCCAGATAACTCTTTAACATTTTTATTTTTATATTTTAAAAGTCCTACCAATTCAAGCACTTCTAAAACTCTCGTTTTTCTATTCTTTTTACTATTTATAATTAAAGGCAATTCAACATTTTGATAAACACTATAATTATCAATTAAATTATAATTTTGAAATACAAAACCTATTTTTTGATTACGATAATAATCATAAAATTTATCATTTTTCCCAGAAATAACTTTACCATTTAAATAAACTATTCCTTCATAATCCTTATCCAATCCTCCAATAATATTTAAAAGCGTTGATTTCCCACTTCCTGAAGGTCCCAAAATACTAACAAATTCTTTATCACTAAAAGAGATATTAACATTTTTTAAAACCTCATACTTTTTATTCTTTCCTTTGTAACTTTTATTAATTTTTTCTAATCTTATCATAATACCCTCCTAACTATACAATAACAAAAAAAAAGAACTCTACCTAAGAGTTCTAAAAAATTATTTCATTCTAAAGAAATATCTTATTAAATAAACTACAAATATTATGAGTAATAAGACTATAGCCCAGTCTATTATAGTACCTACAATACCTGTTACATATCCATCAAATATTGTAAAAATAGAATTTGGTATATAACTATCTACAAAAAAGTTCGTGTGAATTATTGGCAAATTATCTCCTAAATAATGAATTAATCTAAAAGCAATCTCTAAAATTCCTATAAAATATGCTACAAACTTTATATCCCTATAAAATACAATTACTGCTACTAAAAGTATCAAAAATATTATTAAATCCATAACTACCTCCTACAAATACTTATCTAAAAAATATGCAACACCATTTTTATTATTCGACAAAGTCACAAAATCAGCTTCTTCTTTTATTTCTTTACAAGCATTATCCATTGCAACCTTATAGCCACAAGCCTTAAACATGTCTAAATCATTTAAATAATCTCCAAAACAAAGACTATTACTCTTTTTTAATTTTAAAATTTTTAATAATTCTAAAACCCCACTACCTTTAGAAACACCTTTATTTATAGCATCCAAACTACCTTGTTCTCGTAGAACTGTATCCTCAAAACTTTTTGAAAAATAAGGAATATCTAATTCTAAAGATTTTATTTTTTCTCTAGCTTTAAGTATCTTATCACGATTATCAGAAACCATAACAAATTGACATATATCTAATTTATTAATCTCTTTAATATTAGTAGCAAGCTTATTACCAATTTTATATTCTCCAATTAAGTACTTATTTATATATCTATTAGATATAGAATCAAACACTATACCAAGTTCATTCTTAATTCCGAAATTCCATATCTCTTCTATTTTTTTCTTAGAAATAGGATTACTAAATAATACTTTTTGCTTACTATAATCATAAATTATTGAACCATTTGACGCTATTACAATATTAGAAGCTAATGCTCTTTTAGACTTATCAACACAAAAAGAACAATTACGACCTGAAGTTAGAACCACATAAATTCCTTTATCAACAACTCTTTTAATACTTTTCCTAGTCTTCATAGTAATATGTCCCTTATCATTTAAAAGAGTTCTATCAATATCAATAAAAATAATTTTTATATTATCTAAATTCTTCATATCATACTCCTATTAATATTATAACAGAGTTTTGCAAAAACAAATATAAAATTTATCTAATTTCAAAAAAAAAAGAAGTCAAAATATCTTAAACCTCTTTCAAGAAATAACAATTAAAAAATTTATCTTGTTTTTTTAGAAACCTGTTTAGCTAATAATTCTCTTTTTATTTTTTCTGGTAAATAAACTTTATTCATATCAATTCCTTCAGGGAATTCTAAACCTTCGGCATTTTTTAAATTGAATAAAACTAAATATTCTACTTCTTTTGGTAATTTTATACCTTTTGCACTTTTTAAACTGTCTAATTCTAATATTTTTGCTTTCTCTGGGAATTCTAAACCTTCGGCACTTTCTAAACTACCTAAATTTAAATTTCTTACTTCTTTTGGTAATTTCAAACCTTTTGCACTTTCTAAACTGCTTAAATCTAAAAATTCTACTTCTTTTGGTAATTCTAAGCCTTCAGCACTTTTTAAACTGATTAAATGTAAATTTCCTTTCACTATTTCAGGCAGTAACAATTTGTTACCACTTTTTAAAATTTCTGAATCTAAATCACCATCATAATATTTTAATCTTATCCCTTTTTCATTTGCTTTTATAAAGTCATCTTCATTTAATCCTATCTCTTCTTCTTGGCAGTCATATATCTTAGCTAAATCTTTTCTCTTATTTCTTCCTTGTTTTATTTTCTCTATCCTTGGATCTTTTTGATATCCAAATCCTTCTATTTGTCTGTCTACTTCATAGATAAAATTTAAATCTTCTTTAGTTAATTCTTTATTATGTTCATATTTGGTATATATATAGGTTATCATCT
>URXR01000066.1 GCA_900551925.1 uncultured Mycoplasmatota bacterium
TATAAAAAGAAAAGACTATTAACATAATTTACTTTGTCAACAGTCTGAAAAATAACTGGTTAATTCCAGTTATTTTGTTTCATTATGTGATTTTTTTAGAGCTTTTTTACCTAGTTTAGCTTTTTTATGAATGAGATATATAGTTCTGTTAATAACTAAATCAAATTCGCCAATATATTCGGTTACTTCGGCATTAAAACCTAGTTTCATTTCATTAAGACCTTTAAATTTATTGTTATTTTCAAAGTAGCCAGTAATAGCATTTAAATCGAAATAAACTGCTCCAAGTTTGGAGTATTTTTCAATGATGTACCATTTAGCTAAAAAGGTTGGATAATAAAGTTTATAAGTTGGGTTTTGCCCTTCAATTACTAATTCTACGCCATATTTTTCAATAATAACTGCGGTGGCACTTATTATTATACCTTGAGGATTTTTAGCGAATAGATTAGAAGCTGTTTCTAATTCTTTTTTATAGACTGCTAGAACTTTGTCAGAAGTGATTTTAGAATTAGTCAATTTATTGCTTATTTTATTTTTAAGTCCGGCTTCTTGAATGTTTTTATTTATTTCTTCATTTTTTTGAAGTTCTTTTTCATAGATTAATTTTATATTGTTAAGATAAGCTTCGGTATTTAGTTTAGCAAAATATAATTCGAAATTATTACCAAAGCATTCAGCGAATTTTTTATAATAGTTTAGTTTACGATAATGTTTTTTGGCTACAAATTTATAAAATATTTCGATATCGTTATGGTTTCCTTGGAGAATTTCTACTCCTCGAGATTCAGCTTTTCTTATTTTATTTTTGACACTGTGGTCAAAATTATCAAATAGAGTTTGGCTTGATCCAGTTACTTTTAAAATAGCATTCCATCTTGGTTTTAGAGTTCCAAAGAATTTATTATCTCCAAAGTAATCATAGCCTATTTTAGTTAGAAAGGGAATAAGATCGTTGGTATAAGGACTTTTTAAAATATTGCCATCTTTATCTCGTTTATTATTTACAACAGGGGGATCTATTTTTAAGAAGATAATACTGTTTTTGGCTAGGAAACGTTTCATTTTATTAGTTACATCAATAATTAAATCTTTGTTGTCATAGTCAATTAGATAACCTCTTGGAGCATAAGCATATTTATACCCTAAAAATAGTTTTTGAACTAATACTAAACTAGCTCCAATTAAGATGTTTTGATCATTGATAAAACCATAGTAGTGGGGATCAAATCCTTCTTGACTCATCAGGTTGCCATAGGCTGAAGTTTGATAATAAGTATGGAGTGGATGATTTGATGAAAAATTGTCAAATTGTTCTGGTGTTAACTTTACAATTTTCAAATATATCCCTCCTTTTAGTCTTTACTATATATATAATAGCTTTTTTTTGATAAAATTGCAATAAAAAGTTTAAATATAGATTAATTTATTGTATAATCTTGATGAGGTGTTTAAATGAATATAAAAGATATAGTGGCAAGAGAAATACTTGATTCACGTGGTAATCCAACAGTGGAAGTAGATGTTTTTTTAGAAGATGGCAGCATGGGAAGAGCTAGTGTACCTAGTGGTGCTTCTACTGGAAGTAATGAAGCTTTGGAACTTAGAGATGGTGGTTCTCGTTATTTAGGGAAGGGGGTATTAACTGCGGTTTCTAATGTTAACAAAATTTTACGTCCTTTGCTTATAGGGAAAGATGCTAGTAATCAAAAGGAAATTGATGATCTTATGATTGAGTGTGATGGTACTTCTAATAAAGAAAGGCTTGGTGCTAATGCGATTTTAGGAGTATCGCTTGCTTGCTTAAAAGCTGCTTGTAATAGCAGGAGAGTTTCTTTATATGAATATTTAGGTGATGGTAAAGATATGCCTCTTGCTATGATGAATATTTTAAATGGAGGAGCTCATGCTGATAATAATTTAGATTTTCAAGAATTTATGATAATTCCTAAAGCTGATACTTTTAAGGAAAGACTTAGAATTGGTAGTGAAGTATTTCATACTTTGAAAAAGATTTTAAAAGCTAAAGGATATCATACTGGAGTGGGAGATGAAGGTGGTTTTGCTCCGGATTTAAAAGATAATTATGAGGCTTTAGATTTAATTTGTGAGGCTATTACAAAAGCAGGTTATAGGCCTTTGGAAGATGTTTCTTTAGCTCTTGATGTAGCAGCTTCAGAATTTTATAAGGATGGTTTTTATTTATTAAATGGTAAAAAACTTTCTACTTCAGAACTTATCGAATATTATGAAAATTTAGTTAATAAATATCCAATTGTATCAATAGAAGATCCGGTTTGGGAAGGAGATTTTGAAGGCTTTAAGAAAATAACTGATTTACTTGGTGATAAACTTCAATTAGTAGGAGATGATTTATTTGTTACTAATAAGAAGTTTTTGGAAAAAGCTTATAAGATGAAAGCTGGTAATGCTATTTTAATAAAAGCGAATCAAATTGGTACAGTTAGCGAAACTATTGAAACAATTAATTGTGCTAAAAAATGGGGTTACAAAACAATAATTTCGCATAGAAGTGGAGAAACTGATGATTGCTTTATTTCTCATTTTGCAGTGGGACTTAGTTTAGGTCAAATAAAAACAGGTTCTTTAAGTAGGATGGATAGGATATGTAAATATAATGAACTTTTACGTATAGAAGAGGAACTCAATAAATAGTAGAATTTTGTTAATAATATTTTGTTTTTAGATAAGTATACTTTTATAGGTGATTATCTTGAACGAAATATTTTTTTTAGTGTTTGCCTTTTTAACAGTATTTTTAAGTATTAAACTTTCTTATTATGCTGATAGTTTAAGTAAATATTCGAATGTTAGTAAAGCTTTAATTGGGGGTATTGTTTTAGCAGGGGTTACTAGTTTACCTGAATTTGTAACAAGTTTTAGTGCTCTTTTAGTAGGAAATCCTTTACTTGCTATGGGAGATGTTTTAGGTAGTAATATTTTTAATATTTTTATGGTGTGTTTTTTTGATTTGATTTTTATGAAAAAAATGATTTTTACCAAAACGGCGAAAAGTCATAATTTAGTTATTCTGTTTTTGATAATCAATTACATTGTTTTGTATTTTTTTGTTAGTAAAATGATTTCTATTAGTATATTTTCAATAGGTATTCCTACTTTAGTAATTATTATTTCTTATATTTTGTATTTAAAATCTGCTTCTAAAGGTTTAGAAGAAGAAAAAGTTATAATAAATGATAGGGTATCTTCTAAAAATCTTACTATAAAACTTATTGTAACAGCGTTTTTTATGGTTATATCTAGTGTGTTATTAACAATTATTGTTAATAACTTATCTATTAAGTATCCATCTTTTTCTAGTAGTTTTCTAGGGGCAATATTTTTAGGAATTACAACTTCTCTTCCGGAAGTGGTTACTTTTTATACTTTGATTTGTATTAAAAGTTATGATTTAGCACTTTCTAATATATTAGGAAGTAATCTTTTTAATTTATTAGTTTTAGCAGTTTGTGATGTTGTGTCTTTTGGAAGTTCTCTTTATACTTTTTCTGATAAGGATACAGCGTTTATTGTATTTTTAGGACTTATATTTTCCCTTGTATGTTTTCTTCTTAATATGAGGAAGCAGGTTAAAAATAAATGGTCTTATTCTTTTTTATCTTTTTTGGTGGTACTTATTTATCTAGGTTTTTGGTTATCAAAGTTTTTATAGACTTTGATTTTTTTGACTTTTATATTTAATTATGGTATATTATAGGAGTTTTATTTAAGGGGGTGGCACTGATGGGGAATGATTTAAATAAGTATTTAGATATTGCTGGTTGTTTGAATAAAGAGATTAAAGATAAGTTTGATTTACTTATTAAAAAAATAGCAAATGATAATTGTATTTTAGAGGAAAATATTTTAAATTTAAAGCTTTCTAAAGATGAATATAATTTATTTATGGCTTATTTAAGCTTACAGGGAATAGAAATTGCTACTAATTTAGAAGATTTTATTAAGAATAGTGAGCAAAAAAATATAAAAGACTTGGATATTGATGAACTTTATTTGGATGGTTTAAAAAAAATACCTCTTCTTTCTGCTGAGGAAGAAAAAAAACTTTTTCTTTTGTATAAAAATGGGTCAGAGGATGCTAAAAATAAGATTATAGTTTCTAATCTTAGATTAGTTATTTCTATAGCTAAGCAATATGAGGTTGAAGGACTTGACTTTTTAGATTTAATTCAGGAAGGCAATGATGGTCTTATTAAAGCGGTCGAAAAGTTTGATATAGGTAAAGGAAATAGATTTTCAACTTATGCAACTTGGTGGATAAAGCAAAGTATAAATTTAGGTATTGCTAATAAAAGTAAATTAATTAGAATTCCATTTTATATGGAGAATAGAATTAGTACTTATATTAAAGTACAAAGAGAACTTGCTGTAAAATTAAAAAGATATCCTACTAATTTAGAGATTGCTGAAAGAATGAATTTAAAAGAAAAAGATGTGCTTTATTTAAAAAAAGTATTAAGTAGACCTATTTCTTTAAATCTTAAGGTTCGCGATGATGAAGAGGATGAACTTTTGGATTTTGTGGTTGATGCTGATGCTGTTGACCCTGAAATAATTCTTTTGGAGGAAGAGGAAAAAGAAATTTTAAGAGACTCTTTGAAAATATTTGATGATAGAACTAAACAAATTTTAATTTATAGGTTTATGGATAATATGACACTTAAGCAGATAGGAGAAAAGTTTGGAATTTCTTTGGAAAGAGTAAGACAAATTTGTAATGCGGCATTGTTAGAACTTGCCAATTATAGTGCTTTTCGTAATTTGTATTTTGATTCTAAGAGTAATGAGTTTTCAAAAGAAATACGACAAAGAATCAATAATGATAGAATAGATAGTTTAGAAGTTTTAGTGTTAGCAAATGAAAATGGTGAAAAGTTTTTAGAGGATGTTGAGATTGATATTATGAAGTTGCTTTTAGGATTGAAAGATAAAAAGTATAAAAATAATATAAAGCAAATTTGTGAAGATTTTACTTATACTCCAGAAGATGTTGTAACTGCTTTTAAAAAATATAAAGCTGTGTATAAAAAATATGAAAAAGAAGTTTTAACTAAGCAAAATAATTCAGTCAAAAAAGTTAGAAATAGGTTAAAAACGCAAATTTTTAGACTAAATTCCGTTTTATAAAAATTTGTTTGATTTATTAGACT
>URXR01000067.1 GCA_900551925.1 uncultured Mycoplasmatota bacterium
TTAAATCAAATTGATTTTTATCTAAGAATTCTAAATATTTTTCTGGTACTTCTTTTATGACATATTTATCATAATAAGCTTTTTTTAATAAATCTAACTTGCCTCTTTCGATAGCCTTTTGATAAACTCTTTCTTCTCTTTCTAAATATTTTCTTATTTTTTCGTTTTTCTTATCACTTTTTAAAGAAGCATGTTCCACTTCTTTTTTTAAGTGCATATCCGTATATAATTTGGCTAAAAACTTTTCTCCTTCATAACTATATGTTTCCATAATGTTTTACTCCTTACATTATCACTTATATATTTAGTATACATTACCAAATAAAAAATAGCAACTTATTGCTACCTTACAATCTAACTAAAATAACATCTTCTCCAATTTTCTCTATCTTATCCCAAGAAATTTCCGTTTCTGCATCTTGAGAACGTAACTTTAAAAACTTTTTTCCTCCATCAAGTACTAAAGATACAAGCCTTCCATTCTCATCTATCTTAACATCAATAATATTTCCAATCTTCTTTCCCTCTAAATTTACAATATCTTTATATTGAAGTTCTGATAAACGCATATATCTCACCTATTTAATTATACTCTTAAACAAAAGAAACATACTTTAATGTTCCTTTTTAAAAACAAATAATTTACTAAATACGTAATTTAAAACTACAATTATAAACTGAACAATAATTTTTGCAATCATATCATCAATATGAAGTGGCATAGTTAAAAGCCACATAGTAAACATATCAATAATTAAAGTAGTAACTCTTGATAAATAAAATTTTATCATTTCTACTAATTTTTTATATCCCGTACTCTTCGATTCAAAAACATATTTTTTATTAGTGACAAATGCAAATAAAACTGCTAAAATCCAAGAAATAACATTAGCTATTTGAATATCAAACTGGGTATCATTAGTAAAGATAAAAAGTCTTACTAAATAAAACGATGCTAAACTAACTACAGTGGTTAAAACCCCAATTATAAGGTAATTAACAATTTCCTTATTTTTTAGATATAACTTTTTTACTTTTATCATCATCTATCTCTTCCTTTATTATATAAATAGGACGCTTTTTAGTTTCTAAATACATTTTCCCAATATACTCTCCAATAATTCCTAAACAGAAAAGCTCTATACCTCCGATTAATAAAACACACGTAACTATCGTTGGATATCCAGGAATATGTATTCCAAAAAATATCTTTTGAATTAATACAATAACTAAATAAAAAATTGAAAAAAACGATAACACAAAGCCAAGCAAAGTTGCTAATCTAAGCGGAGTAAGAGAAAAAGACATAATTCCTCCCATACCATATTTAAAAAGTTTAACAGGACTCCACTTAGTCACACCATGTGCTCTAGAAGCCGGAACATAAGGAAGATAACAAGTATTAAAACCTACCCAAGAAAAAATCCCCTTTGTAAATCTACAATACTCCTCTAAAGATAAAATAGCTTCTTTAACATTTACTCTAAACATTCTAAAATCACTAGCACCTTGTTTAATTTCGACATCAGATACCCTATTCATGAACTTATAAAAACTAGTTTTTAACTTAGTCATAAACTTACTTTCAATTCTATCATTTTGATAATAGCAAACACAATCACAATCTAAGTCCTCATCTAATATCTCAGCCATTTTTAAAGTTAAAGAAGGTGGTTGTTGCATATCAGCATCAATTATTACTGTATAATCCCCAGTAGCCTTTTTTAAACCTGCATATATTACTGATTCTTTACCAAAATTTCTTGAAAAAGAAATCATCTTAATTGGAAATTTACTGATTTTAACAATTTTCTTTAATTCTTTTAAAGTTCCATCACTAGAACCATCATCAATAAATATAAGTTCTATTTTATATTTCTTACTTCCTTGATAAGTATTTAAAACATCTTGATAAAAAAGTTCTACATTTTCTTCTTCATTATAACAAGGAACAATCATTGATATTTTTTTCATCTTTTACTCCTCCTTACTTCTATAAAAGTTACTCCTAAAAATAATATAACTCCTACTCCTGCTAAAACTTGTCCTAATAATAATCCTGGTGCTTCATAAATAATTTCTATTTCATGATTCCCTTCCTCTAAAGGAAAACCTATAAAACTCGTATTAACAAGTTCATAATCAGTCTTCTTACCATCAACATAAATAGTAAATCCTTTATCATAAGGAATTGACATACTAAAATAGCCATCTTCTCTTACCGTAATATCACCTTTGATAATATCACCTTTAGTATCCTCCTTAGAAATCATAAACTCATCATGATTATTTTTAATACTTTTTACATCATTATAATCTAACTCATATACTTCTAAATTAGAAATATCATATTTTCCTTTAGAAAATTCTATATTAAGTTCCCGAATAGCACTATTTGAAGAAATTACATACTCAAAAGTATAATTATGATTATGATATTTCCATCCCTTACAAGTAAGTTTATTCTTAACTCCATTTATACTTATTGAAGTATCACCGACTTTACAACTTTCACTATAATTCATATCAAATTTTATAAGTAAAATACTATCCTTATCTAAACCTTTAATCTCTTTAACTATATTTGCATCTTTATAAAATTCAAAAGAATAACTATCTTGTTTAACTTCTAACTGATTTATTTTACTTTCATAATTACTAACAATACTATCATCATCTACTATTGTATAGTTTAAAAGTGCCTCAACATTATAAGGATATTCTAAAGATTCATATTCTTTTAAACTCATTAATTTATTCATGCTATAACCAAGTGAAAAAACATCATCATTTTGATATAAATTAATATTATTTAAACTATTTACTTTACGATATCCAATAATATCTTCTTCTAAAGTACTTAAATAATATTTATTACCCACATAAACATTAAATAAAACATTATTTAAATCACTAAAAATAGAATCATTACGATAAGAATCTTCATTATTTATTTCATTCCAATAAAAATTCTTATAATATTTATTAGTTAAAGATGAATACATTGAAGTCTTATATAAAGAAATATCTCTTATATTATTAACATTATGAAAAGAATCAGTATTATCTCCTATTCTATAGATATTATTCTCTTCTAAAGTTATATCAGAAACCATTTTCTCTACGGTTTCATTATATTGAAAATCAAGTACCTTTTTAGATTCTAAATCATCAGTTAAATTAACAATAATACATGCTGCCAAATTAATTAAAAGAAGTAGAAGTAAATATTTACTATTTTTAGTTTTCCAAGCTAAAAACAAAATAAAACTAACTAAAATAACATCTGCAATATAAATATAATAATATTTAAAATTTAAACATCCTAAAATACTAATTATAACAAACACTATCAACAATTTCTTAAACTCAATTTTGTTATCAATAAAGTCTTTTAAAAATTTACCAACTAAGAAAACTGCTAAAGGTAAAAATGGAATAAATACTTTGGCATTTAAATACATAAAACCATTTAACAAATAATCTATTATAGGTATAAAAATAACAACTATGAAAACAATAAACAAAAACTTATATCCTTTTTCTTTTATAAATAGTAAGTAAGCTAAAGCTAATATAAAAATAGCCGTAATTCCTAAAGAATAATGATTATATAAAACTGTTTCTAAAGATAAATTAGGTATTAAATAAGATAATAAATTAACGTCATTAGAAACGCTAAATCTACTATTTAAAATAGCATATAAAGTTGGAATTAATAAAATAGAGGCCATCAAAATCGGAATAATAAAGAACATACATAACTTTAATGCAAATTTAATTAAATCCTTATAATTTTTATCTTTTATCTTATTTATATATAAGAAAATACCATATAAAAATAAAACTACTAAAGCTGGAACACTAAAGAAATAACTAGTAAGTATTATTAAAAATATACTAATCATAAGTAAAATTTTTTTATCTTTTAAAACATACCTATCTATTCCCAGTAATCCCATAAGTAAAAATGGCATATAATTGATAAACATAATATGACGATGACTATGAAAAATCAAAGGAGAAGCCATAGCAAAAATAAAAGTTGTTATAAAACGTATAAGTCTGTTTTCAAAATGATTAGAAATCCACTTATAAAATAAAATTATACTAATAATAATTATAACAACTGAAGAAATCATAATATAATCTGCCATCTTAATAAAAGGAAGCAAATAAGAAATTAAAATTATTGGACTAAATAATCCATAATAAGAAAAATAATAAATATTTTGTCCCATTCCTAAATTAAAAGCCCATGAAGGAAATAATTCCTTTGTTTCATAAAAAAGTTTTCTAAAATAATCTGGAATCAAATAATGTTGATTAGCATAATCTAAACTTGATCCATACATGACATTATTTCCTTTTAATATAAGAAAAAACACCACAAAAAAAGAGAAAGTAATAATAAATATGCTTAAGTAATCAAACTTATTATATTTTTTCATCAATATCACTTCCTCATAAAACTATACTAATGATACTATTTTTTTAAATATTTGTCAATTTAAGAAAATAAGTGAAGAACTTAATTTTCATTTTTTAATTTAGTTAATTTTTCAATTGGTATTCCTGTTGAAGCAGATATGATGCTTAATTCTATATTATTTTCTAATAATTTTTTTGCTGTTTCTAGTTTGCCTTTTTCTATGCCTTTTTCTATGCCTTGTTCAATTCCTTGTTCGATCCCTTGTTTAACCCCTTGTTTAATTCCTTGCTCAATCCCTTGTTCAATACCTTTCTCTAAACCTTCTTTTATGCCTTCTTCCATTGCCTCTTCTCTTAAAGTATTATATACCATCTCAGCATCTTTCTCTGGTGATACTACTTCTATAAACTCTGGAT
>URXR01000068.1 GCA_900551925.1 uncultured Mycoplasmatota bacterium
AGGCCTTATAGGCCTCATAGAAAAACCACTAGTTAAACTAGTGGATTTTTATTTTTTCTAACTTCTTTAATAATGCCGCTTCCTATTAATCTATCCTCTAGATATAGGGCGCAAACCTGTCCGGGAGTAATACTTTTACCGTTTTCATATTTAACTTGTATTTCGTTATTATTTAGATATTCTAAAGTAACGGGAATATCTTTACTACGATATCTAAATTTAGCTTTACAATTGGTTATTTTTTTATCATAATTAATGACTAGGTTGTCTATTATACAACTGTCAGAATAAAGATATTTGTTATTTTCTCCTTCGGCTACATATAAGATATTGTTTTTTAAGTCTTTTCCTACAGTAAATAATCTTTCTTTAGTGCCTCCGATATTAAGTCCTTTTCGTTGTCCTATTGTGTAATGCATAAGGCCTATATGAGTTCCTACTTTTTCATTAGTATCAATATTTATAATGTCTCCGGGTTTATTAGGAAGATAATTTTGTAAAAAGTTTTTAAAATTACGTTCTCCGATAAAGCAGATACCTGTAGAATCTTTTTTATTTTTAGTTATTAGATCATATTCTCGAGCAATTTCTCTTACTTTATCTTTAGTTAGTTCTCCCAGAGGAAAAAGAACATTTTTAAGTTGCTCTTTAGATAATTGTGCTAAAAAGTAAGATTGGTCTTTATTTTGATCTAAACCTTTATATAAAACGCCATTAATAATTCTAGCATAGTGCCCAGTAGCGATGTAATCTGCTCCTAGTTTTTTTGCTTCTTTTATGAAAAGATCAAATTTTATATATTTATTGCACATAACATCAGGATTAGGAGTTCTTCCCTTTTTTAATTCTTCTAAAAAATAAGTAAAAACATAGTCCCAATATTCTTTGACAAAATCTATTCGATGTAATTTTACATTTAATTTTTGACATACTTTTAAGGCATCTTGATAGTCTTGTTCTTGAGGACAAATATCATTTTCTAGGGTAGGATTTCCTTCAATATCATTATTTATAAGACTATCCCAGTTTTTCATAAATAATCCTTCTACTTCATAGCCTTGATTTTTTAAAAGTATTAAAGCTACTGAGGAATCTACTCCTCCACTTACTCCAACAATAACTTTTTTCATCTAAATCACCGGCTTAATTATATCATATTATTAGAGTTTTGTAAAAAGTTTGATTAATAAAGGATCGATAAAGATTTCCATAATACTGATAGCAAGCATAGCTATAAAGGAAAATAATAATATTTTAAAATATTTTCTTATTTCTTCTTTAATATTTATTTCTTCTTTAGTAAAACATAGTTTTATAATCTTATATGATATTTTTATAGCAAAAAACGTAAGTAAGAATAAAACAATTATATAACAGATTTTGGAAGGAATAAGATAGCAAAGCATACCTACTGAGCCTTTTATACCGTACTGACCAAAAATACTAGCAATGGCAAAACCGATACTGAACATTTCAAAGAAATAAATGAAAATTGTAGCTAAGACCCCTACTACACTGATACCTAAGATCCAAATTAGAAAGGTATTAAAAGTATTAGATAAAATGCTGTCTTTAAATAGAGAAAAATAATTATAATTTTCTTTAATTGTGAAATATTCTATAATATGATTATTTGCTAAAGTTTTATCGCTTTCATTTAAAAAATAATAGAATATTATACCGATTATAATAGTTACTATAGAAAATGAAAGTAAAAAAAGAAATAGGTTTTTTGAGGTTAATCTAATAGTTTTTAGTTTTATTTTTTTTAAATTTCTATTTTTAAGATTCATTTTCATATTATCACCACTAAAGACTATGTTAAATTTGCTTAAAATAATAAAAAAAGTAATCGACTTTTACTATTATTATTTGACTAGTAATAAGTGGTTTGTTATAATTAAGGTGCTGGAGGATTGATGTAAATGAGTAAAAAATTTCAAAAAGTTGTTATCTTCATAATGCTTTTTGGTCTTCTTGGATCATCTGTTGCTTTATGTTTACTTTATATGTTTGGATAATAAGTAATTATTTTAAAAAAAATACTCATAATAATAATGGTGATTGTATGAGTATTCTTTTTTTATGTATTAAAATTTTTTTAGTTAGAATTGTCGATGTTACATTAGGAACTTTAAGGACTATTATCACTGTTAAAGATAAAATATTTTTAGCAAGTGTTATTGGATTCTTTGAAGTTTTAGTTTGGTTTTTAATTGCTAAAGAAGCTTTAGATACTGATAGTGATAGCATTTTTATTGGTATATTTTATGCTTTAGGATTTGCAACTGGAACTTATATTGGGGGAAAAATATCTGGTAAGATTATTAAAGGTAATTTGGCAGTACAAGTTATTACTAGTAATGCTAGTAATGAGTGGCTTGAGGTATTAAGAAAAAATGGCTTTGCAGTTTCAGTTATGGATATAAGACAAAAAGATGATGATCCTGATAAGTATATGTTTTTTATGGAAATAAATAGTAATGATTTTGATAAACTGCATAGAATTATTAAAGAGTACGATGATAAAGCTTTTATAGTTGTTAATGAGAGTAAAACGGTAGTTAATGGATATTTTAGTCAAAAATAAAAGAGTTTTTTTTACTCTTTTATTTGGCATTTGAAATAAAATGTTGATCCTTTATTGATAATGGAATCTATACCATATTCAAAGTTGTGAGACTCTAAGATTTCTTTTACTATGGAAAGCCCTAATCCCGTTCCAACGTTGGTTCGGCGATGTCTTTTGTTAGTTTGAAAGTATTTGTTCCAAACTAATTTTTTATCTTCATTACTAATTCCGGCGCCGGTATCAGTTATTTTTACAGTTATTTCTTTATTTTCTTCTTCTATAGTTATTATTATTCGCTTATCTTTACCGGTATAATTAATGGCATTTATAATTAAATTATAAATTACTCTTTCTATATTTTTTTTGTCGGCTTCAATAAAATAAGATTTCTTTTCATTGAATTCAAATTTATAACCATCATTTTCATAGATAGTAAATCTTTCTAAGATATTTTTGATAAGTTCAGTTATATCGAATTTTTCTTTTTTTAGTTCAACTGTTTTGCTTTGAATTTTAGATAGTAGTAATATATCATTTACGAGCATATTAAGTCTTTCAGCTTCGTCTATTATAATATTTAAATCTCGTTCTCTTTTGGCTTTTTTATTGTAATTTAAATCTCTAGCTGATGCTGCGTAGGCTTCAATCATAGTAAGTGGTGTTTTCAAATCGTGTCCAACATTAGCTAAAAATTCACGTCTTAATTCCTCGGCTTTACCTAATTCTTTAGTGGCATAATTAAGAGTGTCTGCTAATTCTTTTAATTCATATACTTCTGTTTCTGAACTAAATTTAACATCGTATTCTTTTTGGGCTAGTTTTTTAGCAGATTTATTTATTTTTACTATAGGATTGGCTAATCGTTTAGAAAAATAGTAAGAAATGATAAAAGATAAGAGTAAAACTGCTAAAGCAACATAAACAAATTGACTTTTTAAAAGGCCAATACTTTTATCCATAGGTTCTAGTGAAGCATTAGCAAAAACATAAGTAGAATCATTTATTTGTTTACCGTAAACTAATGATTTATTTTGATAACGATTATTAATAAATTCTACTTTAATATTCTTTTTTCCAGTATTTATAAAACTATTTTGAATAGTTGCTAAGGCTTCATTATCTTTACCCGCACAGTGTTTATAATAATCAGAATAATAGACAACATTGCCATTAGTTATTATTTGAATACAGACTTCATTATTTAAAGCTAAATCATCGAATAAATATGCAGCGTTTTCTTTATCGTAATTATCTTCAATTGATTTTATAGTGGAATCTAAAACATTAGCTTGGTTGATTTTGTAATAGGTATTTAAGAATAATATTTGAAAAATATAAAGAAATCCTAAAATAACTCCAGAGAATATTAGAAAATAGATTAAGAGATTAGCTCTTAAACTTCTAGTTTTTAATTTCAAATTTATATCCTACGGCTCTTACAGTTTTTATTAAGTCACGATATTCGCCTAGGTTGTTTCTTAGCATTTTAATATGAGTATCGATAGTTCTGTCATCACCATAAAAGTCATATCCCCATACTTTGCTAAGAAGTTGTTCACGAGATAAAGCAACATTTTTATTTTCTATAAAGTATAGAAGTAAATTATATTCTTTAGGAGTTAAAGTAATTTCTTTATTTTTGATAGTTACACTATGCCCTACTTTATCTATTTTTAAATCTTTATATTCAAAAATATCAGATTCATCAGGGTTAGATCTTTTTAGAACTGCTTTAATTCTGGCCATGAGTTCTTTAGGAGAAAATGGTTTGGTCATATAATCATCTACTCCTAGATTGAATCCTAGAAGCTTATCAGCTTCTTCACTTCTAGCGGATAATATAATTGTTGGAATATTTTTTATACTTTTTATTTGATCATAGCAAGAATAACCATCAAGTTTTGGCATCATTAAATCAAGAATAATTATGTCATAGTCATTTTCTTTTACTTTATTAATGGCTTCTAAGCCATCAGCAGCTTCTTCGGTTAGATAGCCTTCGCTATGGCAATATTCTTTAATAATATTTCTTATTAATTCTTCATCATCTACTATTAAAACTTTCATCTTAAATCCTCCTAAAGAAATTATATCATAAATTTAAAAAAAGACCTAAAGTCTTTTATTTTTATTATGCAAAACATCAGTTTTGCATTTAAAACCACCAGCTATGCTGGTGT
>URXR01000069.1 GCA_900551925.1 uncultured Mycoplasmatota bacterium
AAAAACAAGGATTAGCACAAGGTGAGAAACAAAAAACATTAGAAATAGCTAAGACTATGTTAAAAAATAATGTAGAAACTGATTTAATAATAAAATATACTGGTATAACAAAAGAAGAACTTAATAAACTAAAAAAATAAAAGTTGTTATTAATTAAAATAATTAAGGTATCGAAAAAACGGTACTTTTTCTATTGCCAAAAATATAAAAAATAGATATAATAAAAATGTATAAAACTAAAAGAAAGTAGTGAGAAATATGAAAGAACAAAAAGAACAAGCTACAAATAAAAATAGACTTGGGGGGGGGGTATCTTTATAAGCAATTAAATAAAGATATAAGAGAAATAAATAAAGTATTTCTATCTTTATTTAGCACAGGAATAATATTAGTTGCAATATTTGTAGGAATAAATATAACAGAAAGTTCTTATGCTTTATTTAGTGATAAAATAACTAGTAATAATACTATAGAATTAACTGTTTCTAACGAGTGGAATTATAAATACATTGGAAAAGAGCAAACCTTTATTGTTCCAAAATCTGCCTATTACTACATTGAATTAGGAGGAGCAGAGGGTGGAGGAGAATATGGTGGAAAAGGTGCTATAACAAGTGGCTATATCTATTTAGAAAAAGGAGAAACTCTATACATTTATGTTGGAGAAAAAGGTAATGTCGGAACAGATGCTCCCGAAGCATATAATGGTGGAGGCAAAGGAAGTAGCACAAATGGACTTACTGTCACATCTACTGGAGGAGGAGCAACCGATATAAGACTAACCCGAGGTACTTGGGATGATATCTCATCTTTAATATCCAGAATAATGGTAGCTGGAGCTGGAGCAGGCGGTTTTATAGGAGTTTATAATACTACAAGTATAAGCTATTATATAAGTTTAGGAGGCTCTGGAGGCACACTTTATGGTGCAAATGGTAATGAAAGGCTAGAAGGCAATGATACATATGGTAAAGGTGGGAGACAAATAAGTGGTGGAGCAGCTGGTTATATAACGCCAAATTCTGGATGGGAAGGCTCTACAGATGGTACATTTGGTGAAGGCGGAACAGGAACTACTAGATATGGTGGTGGAGGTGGTTCTGGCTACTACGGTGGTGGCGGAGCTGGAGTATCTTTAGGTAATATAGCAAGCGGAGCTGGAGGTTCTTCATATATCTCAGGCTATGCCGGAGTAAATAGTGTCGAAGAAAACACTACAATAACTCATACCAATCAAACTTTACATTATAGTGGTAAATACTTTATCGGCGGAAAAATGCTTGAAGGACAAAATGAAGGAAATGGTTATGCCACAATAAAATATATTGGAGAAAAACCTGAGAAAAAAACAACCAAATTAGATAACGTTCGATATATAAAAAATTGTATTAGTTATAATACTTATCATAACTATAATCATTGGATAGAAGTCCAAGCAATAAAAGATGGAGTAAATATAGCCAAAGGAAAAAGTGTAACCGGAACAAACCAAGAAAATAGTACTTTTCCATATAATAGAATAACAGATGGTGATATTACTCATACTAATAATGCTGCATCAAGTAATTCATCCGAAGCTAACCAATGTATAACAGTAGATTTAGGAAATGCATACGATTTAGATGAGGTAGCAGTGTGGAATTATTTTGGAGATCCTAGGAGTTATTACGATAACATAACTTCTGTATCAAGTGATAATAACAATTGGGTTGCCTTAATAGATGAAGCTGTTATAGAAACTAGTAATGGTCATCGAGTAAATGCTTATATTGATACTTATAATGGTTATATTCAAGATGATTTAGTACTTTGGTATGATGGCTATGCTAATACAGGAAGTATCAGAAGCATGAATGCTACAATTTGGAGAGATTTAAGTGGTAATAATAATGATGGCGAAGTAAGTGGAGCAACATGGAACTATGAGTATCTATCATTTGATGGAGAGGATGATTATGTAAATACTATTGATTCAATAACCTATAACAGTAGTAAAGCTTTTACTTTACAATTTGTTGGAGTAGTAGAGGAAACAGAAGGTGGCAATTTATTTGAAAGTTCCACTAATGACAATCAAAATGATGGAAGTTATTATGTGACTACTAACGATTATGGCATCAAAGATCTACTATTATCAGTACATTATCCTAGTGTTAGTTTATTAAATACCAAAATGTCTAATAATATTCTAGGAACTAATACAGCATTATATACAATAATATTTGATACAACAAGAGAACATAATAATTATTTATTAATATATAAAAATGATAAATTACAAAAAATAGAAGAAGTTGATTTAAGAAGTGGAGCAGATAGTAATGGAGATTTATCAAATAAAACTTTAAATGATTATATATTATATATAGCATCAAGAGCGGGAACTAATTACTTTACAGAGATGAATTTAAATTCATTAAGAATATATACCAAAGCCTTAACCGAAGACGAAGTTATAAATAATTATAATTACGATAAAGAAAAATTTAATTTAAACTAAAGTACATTGTCAAATATATGTACTTTTTTTCTTGTAAAATAATTATTTTTTCTATACAATTTCTTTAGAATAGAGTATAATTAATTTGTTAGGATGTGAAAAATATGAAAACCCGAATTATAAGTGCTATAATAATGGCGATTATTGCTATTCCTCTATTACTTATCGGAGGACTACCATTTAAAATATTTATTACTATAATAGGAATAATGTCTTTATACGAATTAATGCATATTAGAAAAAAATCTAAAGAAATACCTTTAGTTATAAGATTAATTTCCTATATTTTAATTGGAGTTTTTATAATCTTAGGAACTAATGTCTATAGTAGCAACTATGAAATGATTTATAAAATAATAACAGTAATCTTTTTAATTTACTTTATACCTGTTGTCTTTATAAATGATACGAAAAAATATAATGTAACAGATGCTTTATATGTTTTAGGCTGTACTATGTTTTTAGCTATAGCTTATAACTCTTCTATTATGATTATTAATACTGACCTTAACTATTTATTTTATATTTTAATAGTAACAATAGGGACAGATATCTTTGCTTATTTTACAGGATACTTTATTGGTAAACATAAACTATGTGAAAAAATATCTCCTAAGAAAACTTGGGAAGGCGCTATCGGAGGAAGTGTAATTGGTACAATAATTGCTACCATATTCTATTTATTTGTTATAACTTCTAATGTAAATCTATTCCTTTTAGTAGCAATTACCTTACTTCTTACTATAGTAGGACAAATCGGAGACTTGTTTTTCTCAAGTATCAAAAGATATTATGAAGTTAAAGACTTTTCTAAACTTATACCAGGTCATGGTGGAGTCTTAGATCGACTTGATAGCATTATTTTTGTGGTTTTAACATATATTCTATTTATGAACATACTTTAGGGAGGAAACTATGATATTAACAATAATTTTATTCATTATAATTCTAGGATTAATTGTTTTAATTCATGAAGGAGGACACTTCTTATTTGCTAAATTAACCGGAGTTCATGTCTATGAATTTTCAATTGGAATGGGTCCTTTAATCTTTAAAAAAATAGCTAAAGATAAAACACAATACTCTATAAGAGCTATCCCAATCGGAGGTTTTGTTTCCTTAGCAGGAGAAGAAATAGATGAAGAAGAAAGAAAGAAAACCAAAGGGAAAAACCTACAAGATAAAACAGTTTTTCAAAGATTTTTAGTAATGTTTATGGGGGTAGGCTTTAACTTTATCTCAGCATTTATTATTTTATTTATCGCCGGATTAATTTCAGGAGCACCTTCTACAGAACCTATTTTATATGATGTAACTGAAAACTCACCAGCTTATAATGCCGGACTAGAAGCTAAAGATAAAATTTTAGAAATAAATGATCATAACGTAACTTATTTAGAAGATATATCTTTGTATTTAACTATTGAAGACTTAAATAAGCCAATTCAAATAGTAGCAGAAAAACCAGATGGAACAGTAGAAAGTTATACTGTAACTCCAGAAAAAACAACTGATGAAGAAGGAAATACTAGATATATCCTAGGAGTAGTTTTAAAAGCTGAAGTAAATAAAGGTATTATTCCTTCCATTGTTTATGCCTTTAATGAAGAATGTGCTATCTTTAAGCAAATGTTTGTAGTTTTAGCTAATCTATTTACCGGAGGAGTAGAACTAAATCAATTAAGTGGTCCAGTGGGAATCTATTCAATAGTAGACCAAATAAGCGAACAAGGAGTAGCAGCCTTACTATACTTAACAGCACTTTTAAGTATCAATGTTGGAGTAATTAACTTACTTCCATTCCCAGCCTTTGATGGAGGTAGAATTCTATTCTTAATTATTGAAAAAATTAAAGGTTCACCAGTAAGTCCTAAAATAGAAAATACTATTCATAGCATTGGATTTATTCTCTTAATTCTCTTAATGATTTATGTAACCTTTAATGATATATTAAAGCTCTTTTAGAAAGAAATATTTTTTCTTTCTTTTTTTATTAAATACTTGAAAGAAAAAAGAAAATAATATATACTTTAAGTATATAA
>URXR01000070.1 GCA_900551925.1 uncultured Mycoplasmatota bacterium
GAAAAATAAGAGAGCTAATATATAATTAACATATGAAAAAACATAAGGGGGAAATGTAAAATGAAAGTCATAAAAAGAGACGGAAGAGCAGTAGATTATGACAGAGCAAAAATTGAAACAGCTATTACAAAAGCAAATGAAGAAGTTAAACCAAAAGAAAGAGCAACAAAAGCAGAAATTAAAGAGATTATAACTTATATTGAAGAATTAGACAAAAAAAGAATTCTTGTTGAAGATATTCAAGACATAATAGAGCAAAAATTAATGGAAATAGAAAAATACGAATTATCTAAAAGATATATTGTATATAGATATACTAGAGCATTAGTAAGAAAACAAAATACTACAGATGAAACAATATTAGGAATAATAAGAAATGAAAATAAAGAATTAGCAGAAGAAAATTCAAACAAAAATACAATGCTTGCTTCAACACAAAGAGATTATATAGCAGGAGAAGTTTCAAGAGATTTAACAAGAAGATTATTACTACCAGAAAAAATAGCTAAAGCAAATGAAGACGGAATTTTACATTTTCATGATGCAGATTATTTTGTGCAACCTATCTTTAATTGTTGTCTTATAAATATTGGAGATATGCTTGATAATGGCACAGTTATGAATGGAAAGATGATTGAAACTCCAAAAAGTTTTCAAGTGGCTTGTACGGTTATGACTCAAATTATTGCTGCAGTTGCTAGTAATCAATACGGAGGACAATCAGTAGATGTTAGTCATTTAGGAAAGTATTTACGATATAGTCGTGAAAAATTTAGAAAAAAGATAAATGATAAACATAAAGGTAAAATTTCTAAAGAAGAAATCGAAAAATTAGTTGATGAAAGACTTAAAGAAGAATTAGCAGCAGGAGTACAAACTATTCAATATCAAATTAATACTCTTATGACTACTAATGGACAAACACCTTTTGTAACTTTATTCTTATATTTAAATCCTGAAGATCCTTATATTGAAGAAAATGCTCTTATTATTGAAGAGATATTAAATCAAAGACTTCAAGGTATAAAAAATGAAAAGGGAGTTTATGTTACTCCAGCTTTTCCAAAACTTATTTATGTACTTGATGAACATAACTCGTTAAAAGGAGGAAAGTATGATTATTTAACTCATTTAGCAGTAAAGTGTTCTTCTAAAAGAATGTATCCTGATTATATTTCTGCTAAAAAGATGAGAGAAAATTATGAAGGAAATGTATTTAGTCCAATGGGTTGCAGAAGCTTTTTGGCTCCTTGGAAAGATAAAGATGGCAACTATAAATTTGAAGGTAGATTTAATCAAGGGGTAGTAAGTATTAATCTTCCTCAAATTGGTATTTTAAGTGAAGGTGATGAAAAGAAGTTCTTTGAAATTTTAGAAGAAAGATTGGAACTTTGTTATGAAGCTATTATGTGTCGTCATTATGCTCTTTTAGGGACTACTTCTGATATTAGTCCAGTTCATTTTCAATATGGTGCTATTGCGAGACTTAAAAAAGGTGAAAAAATTGATCCTTTATTAAAGGGTGGATATTCTTCAATTTCTCTTGGTTATATAGGAATTTATGAAACTACTAAACTTGTTAAAGGGGTTAGTCATACTGATCCAGAAGGTGAAAAGTTTGCTCTTAAACTTATGAATAAGCTTAGAAGTACTACTGATAGATGGAAAAAAGAAACGGGAATAGGTTTTGCTTTATATGGAACTCCAGCAGAAAGCTTGTGTTATCGTTTTGCTAGAATTGATAAAGAAAAGTTTGGGGTTATTAAAGATGTTACTGATAAAGGATATTATACTAATTCTTATCATGTAGATGTTCGTGAAAAAATTGATGCTTTTAAAAAGTTAGAATTTGAAAGTCAATTTCAAAAAATATCTTCTGGAGGGGCAATAAGTTATGTAGAAATACCTAATATGAGACATAATTTAGAGGCTTTAGAAGAACTTGTTAAATTTATTTATGATAATATTCAATATGCAGAATTTAATACTAAGAGTGATTATTGTCATGTGTGTGGTTTTGATGGAGAAATCATAATTAATAAGGATTTAGAATGGGAATGTCCTAATTGTGGTAATAAAGATAAAAATAAGATGAATGTTACTAGAAGAACTTGTGGATATTTAGGAGAAAATTTCTGGAATGAAGGAAAAACTAAAGAAATAAGTCTTCGTACTTTACATCTTTAGGAGGTTTTTATGAAGTATGCGACAATAAAAAAATATGATGTTGCTAATGGACCAGGTGTTAGAGTATCGATATTTGTAAGTGGCTGTAATCATCATTGTGAAGGATGTTTTAATAAGGAAGCTTGGGATTTTGATTATGGAAATGTGTTTACAGATGAAACTATTGATGAAATAATTGAAGCTTTAAAACCTGATTATATCAAAGGTCTTTCACTTTTAGGAGGAGAACCTTTCGAATATATTAATCAAAAAGGACTTTTGAAGTTGGTTAGGAAAGTGAAAGAAGTATATCCTAATAAAACAATATGGGCTTATACTGGTTTCTTATTTGATAGAGATATTATGGAAAAACAATGTAATTTGTTCGAAGAAACTAAAGAACTTTTATCATATATAGATGTGCTTGTTGATGGAAAGTTTGAAATGGCTAAAAAGAATCCTAATCTTAGATTTAGAGGTTCTTCTAATCAGAGAGTAATAGATGTTTCTTCTTCACTTTTGGAAGGAAGAACAGTTGAACTTAAAATTGATAATAGGGAGGCATTATTGTGTTAGAAGGAAAAGTAAATGTTAAAAAGTTGGATGAAAGGGCAGTTGTTCCATTTTATGGATCAGATCAAGCAGCAGGAGCTGATTTATATGCAGTTTTAGATGAAAATGTTAGTATTAAGCCAGGAGAAACTATTTTTGTAAAGACAGGTCTTTCGATGGAAATTCCTAGTGGTTATGCAGGATTTATTTATGCCAGAAGTGGTCTTGCTTGTAAAAGCGGACTTGCTCCTGCTAATAAAGTTGGAGTGATTGATGCAGATTATCGCGGAGAGATTATGGTAGCACTTCATAATCATTCTAATACTGTTAAAGAGATTTCTCATGGAGAAAGAATTGCTCAGCTTGTTATTGCGCCATATTATAAAGCAAATTTTTGCGAAGTAGATGAGCTTAATGATACTAAGCGAGGCGTTGGTGGTTTTGGGTCGACTGGTACAAAATAATGATAGTAAGAAGAATAAATAAAAATGATTTAGAAAAAGTTAAAAATATATATGCTCTTGCTTTTGATACAGAAGTATTAGTACAAATTGATTATATAAACCAAGATATTTATGTAGTTTGCAAGGATGACTTAATACTTGGGATGTGCATGGTTAATTATATAGATGATATCTTTGTAGGAAAAAGAACTGCTTATATTAATGCTGTTTGTGTAGATAAGCAGTATCAAAAACATGGTGTTGCTACTTTTATGCTTGGAGAAATTGAGAAAATGTGTATTGAAGATGGGTGTACGGAAATTATGCTTACTTCTAGTTCCAAGAGAACTAATGCTAATAAACTTTATAAAGAATTAGGGTATAATATTTATGATACAAATGTTTTTAAAAAAGAATTGTAATAAAAAAGAGCTGTTTTAGCTCTTTTATATTGGTCTATATTTATCGGCATTTTTATAGGGATTTTTTTTATCTATTTTATCTGTAAAAAGAATCCCATCTAAGTGATCTAATTCATGTTGAAAAGCCACTGCTAATTCTTCTCTACCTCTTATTTTTATTTTGTTGCCATCCATGTCATAACCTTCTAGGGTAACTCTAGCATGTCTTGGAACTATTCCTTCAACTTCTCGATTAACACTGAGACAGCCTTCTCCTTCTTCGACATAGATTATTTCTTCAGAGGTAGATATTAATTTAGGATTTATAATAATATAGTTTTTAAAAGTTTCTTTTTTTTCTTGTTCGTGAACTACGACAAAGTATCTTTTATCTATTCCTAATTGAATAGCAGCCATCCCCATGCCTGGTCTTAAATCATATTTTTTTTCTAATTCTTCTATCTGACTGTTAGTTAGATATTCAATCATTAAATTAATAGCTTCTTTATCTTTATCAGTTAAGGGAAAAGTAACGTCTTTACTTACTTTTCGCAGTCTTTTATCTTTTTCATCTAAAATATCTTTATTTTTTAACATACTATCACCCCAAAGATATGTGTATTATAACATATTGCGGTGAAAAAATAAAGTGTTAGCTATTAGATTTATTGCTTAACGTGAATTTTCATTTGGAATTCCGTTTTTAAGTAAAAAACTGAAATAAGTCTG
>URXR01000071.1 GCA_900551925.1 uncultured Mycoplasmatota bacterium
CATTAGGGTTCATAACAGATCCACGAACAGTAGGTCTAATACCCATATGTCTTTTTCTTCCTGCTTTTCCTATTTTAACTAATGAATAATCTTCATTTCCGACTTCACCAATAGTAGCCATACAAACTCCAAGAATTTTTCTAACTTCTCCTGATGTAAGTCTAACAAGTACATATTTATCTTCCTTACCTAGAATTTGAGCTGAAGCTCCAGCACTTCTAGCTAGTTCCCCACCTTTTCCAGGTTGAAGTTCAATATTATGCACAAGTGTTCCTTCTGGGATATTTTTAAGTGGTAAACTATTACCAACTTTAATATCTACATTATCTCCAGAAATAACTTTCATTCCTACTTTTAATCCTTTTGGTGCAATAATATATCTTTTTTCCCCATCAACATAGTTAATTAAAGCTATATTAGCACTTCTATTAGGATCATATTCAATACTAGCAACTGTTCCATAAATATCTTTTTTATTTCTTTTAAAATCGATAATACGATATTTTCTTTTTTCTCCTCCACCTTGATGTCTTACAGTTATTTTACCTTTGCTTCTTCCAGCATTTTTTGTTTTCTTAGCAAGCAAACTTTTTTCAGGTTTATTAGTTGTAATCTCATCAAACGAAAGCACGCTCATACCACGTCTTCCTGGAGTGGTAGGTTTATAATTTTTTATAGCCACTTTGCTTACCTCCTTAACCTAATTCAATTGTTTGCCCTGGAGCTAATTTAACAATTGCTTTTTTCTTACGATTAGTAAGTCCAGTATAACGACCTACTCTTCTTTTTTTAGGATGAACATTAATAGTTCTAATACTTTCCACTTTTACATTGAATAACTTTTCAATAGCAAGTTTTATTTCTGTTTTGTTAGCTTTAGGATCAACATAAAATGAATATACATTTTCTTGTCCCATATAAGCAGACTTTTCCGTAACAACGGGAGCCTTAATAACTTCTAAATATTTAGTATCCATTATTTAAGTGCCTCCTTTATTCCCTCAAGAGCTTTCTCTTCAATTAATAATTTTTTAGCACTCATAATATCTAAAACACTAACTTCTTCAAAAGTTTCTAAATATACGTTTTGCAAATTACGTGAAGCTAAAATCACATTTTCATCATATTCTTTAACAATAATTAAAGTCTTATCTTTACTAAGTCCTAAATTATTAAGTAAATTTACCATTTCTTTTGTTTTAGGAGTATTAAATTTAATATCATTAATTACCACTATGTTATTATTTTTAGCTTTATAAGAATATGCTGATTTAAGTGCTAATTTTCTCTCTTTTCTATTTTGCTTTTTATTATAACTTCTAGGAACTGGTCCAAAAGCAATACCTCCACCAGTCCATTGAACAGCTCTTATTGAGCCTTGACGAGCATTTCCTGTCCCCTTTTGTCTCCAAGGTTTTCTTCCACCACCAGAAACTTCTGCTCTAGTTTTAGTTTTATGAGTTCCTTGTCTTAAAGCAGCACGTCCAAGAACTACCGCATCTTTTAAAACTACATCATTAGGTTCTATTCCAAATATTTCTTTATCTAAGTTAACATCTTTTATTTTTTTACCATTAAGATCCATAAGTTCCATTTTCATCTAAATTCCTCCTTACCCTTCTTAGAGTTCATTGTTTGAAACTTCTGCACCTGCATTTTCTTCTTTAGACTCTTCAGCAAGAGAAGTTTCTTCTTCATAAGAAATTAAATCAAATGCATCATTCTTTTTATCAGTCTTAACAGCACTTTTAATAATTACTAATCCCTTTTTAGGTCCAGGAATGCTTCCTTTCACTAAAATACAATTATCTTCCATGTCAACTTTAATAATTTCTAAATTTTGAATAGTAACTTGTTCTGCACCCATATGTCCAGGAAGTGCTTTACCAGGAAGTACCCTCATTGGTCTCATTGTACCAAGAGAACCTACTCCTCTATGATATTTTGAACCATGACTCATTGGTCCACGATGTTGATTATTCTTCTTAATAACTCCTTGATATCCTTTTCCTTTACTCACACCAGTGACATCTACTATTTCACCAGCTTCAAATATGTCAGCACCAACTTCTTGTCCTAAAGTATAAGTACTCACATCTACTCCTCTAATTTCTCTTAAGAAGCGCTTAGGAGCAGTATTTGCTTTTTCAGCATGACCAGTTTTAGGTTTGTTACTAACTTTTTCTCTTACTGTTTCAAAACCTAATTGAATAGCATCATAACCATCATTATCGACAGTTTTAATTTGTGTTACCACATTAGGTAAAACTGAAACAACAGTAACAGGAACTAATTCTCCCTTAGTATTAAAAACTTGGGTCATACCAACTTTTCTACCTAAGATTCCTTTCATTTTTCAATTCTCCTTTTTCAATTTCTTATTTTTGTTTAATTTGAATATCTACACCACTAGGTAAATCTAGACGTTGTAGAACATCCATTACCTCTTTACTTGGGTTTTTAATATCAATTAATCTCTTATGAGTACGCGATTCATATTGTTCACGAGAATCCTTATATTTGTGAACTGCTCTAATAATAGTAACTTTTTCAACATCCGTAGGAAGTGGTACAGGCCCACTAAATTCTCCTCCAGCACGTTTAATAGTTTCAACTATCTTACTAGCAGCGTTATCAAGAATTCTATGATCATATGATTTTAATTTCACACGAACTATATTTGACATTACTCCCCCTCCTTTCGCCTATATCTAGTATAGACTTGCTCCATACAAAAACCCGATAAACACTAACAACTCACCCTAGTGTATCAGCAACCTTGTACATCATCGCAGTCATAACATCACAATATTATCACAATATTATATTAAAATCAAGCTTTTTTTAACACTTTTTTCATAAAAAAAACTACTAAATCAGTAGTTTTAAAACTTTTTTTCATCTAGTTTTGTTTTTTATACTATATTCATCATAATATCCTTCTAATTCTTTAATTCTAGCAGGATGTTTTAGCTTTCTTAACGCCTTAGATTCGATTTGCCTTATTCTTTCTCTCGTAACACCATATTTTTGCCCAACTTCTTCTAAAGTTCTTGTTTTACCATCATAAAAACCAAATCTTAACATTATTACATCTCGTTCTCTATCGGAAAAACTAGAAAGCATTTCTAACAATTTATCTCTAAGATTATTATTCATCACATAATCTTCAGGAAGTAACTCTTCTTCATCAGCCACAAACTCGCCTAAAGTAGAATCCTCGTCTTCTCCAATTGTAACCTCTAAAGAAACAGATTCTCTAGAATATAGCATTATCTGTCTTACTTTTTCTTCAGTTAATCCCATTTTTTCAGATAATTCACTAACACTAGGTTCTCTACCAAGTTCTTGAATCAGCTTATTTTTTACTCTAATAAGTTTATTAATTGTTTCCACCATATGAACGGGTACTCTTATTGTACGAGCTTGATCCGCAATAGCACGAGTAATAGCCTGTCTTATCCACCATGTTGCGTAAGTCGAAAACTTATATCCTTTAGTAACATCAAATTTTTCTACTGCTTTAATAAGTCCTAAATTACCCTCTTCTATCAAATCTAAAAAGTCCAAGCCTCTTCCCACATACTTCTTAGCTATTGAAACAACTAAACGAAGATTAGCTTCTCCCAATTTTTTAGTAGCTTCTAAAGAACCTTCAGCAGATTTTTTCGCTACTTCTTTTTCCTCCTCAGGAGTAAGAAGTGGAATCTTACCAATATCTTTCAAATACATTCTAATAGGATCTCCAGAATATCCATAAACATCTCCATACTCAATATTTTCATATTCATTCATTCCATTATTTTCTATATTTGCATCTTCTAAACCATTGAAATCATCAGATAAAATTTCTTCATCAATAACATCAATATTTTTTAATGTTAAATAAGTAAGAAAAATCTCTTTTTCATTGTCAGAAAGACCTAAAGAATTAACTTTTTCTTCCTTAATTTTATTGTCCTTAGCAATTCTTTTTATTATTGCATCAAATTTATCTTTAACTTCTTGATCTAAAGAATCTACTAAAGCCAATAAATTTTCTTCATCATTAAATAATATATCCATCTCTTGCATAATAACACCCCCATTAAAAATTTAATAAACACATATCCATAAAAACTTAAAAAATTGTACCACACTTTATCCAAAATGTCAAACTTTTTTTATTTTTTGTTAATCCTTTTTTAAAAAGATACCTTATCATTAATAAAAAAGATTCCGATA
>URXR01000072.1 GCA_900551925.1 uncultured Mycoplasmatota bacterium
CTTTGTTTGTTATCCACATTATAAATCGGTATCATTTTAACTAATGTTTAACATATTATTTTTTTAGAAGAAAGGTACTTATTAACCAATAAAGTAAAATAATATCTAGTATTAAAAATAAAATAGCTATAAGTAGTGATTTTTTTAGAAAGAGTATGCATAAAAAAGTAACTAAACTAATTAATAGTAAAATCGTAACAGTAAAAATAAGAATATAAATAATTCTAGTTTTGCGTTTATATTTTTTGTCAAACATTTTTTGATAAAGAAGTTTATCTAAAATTTCTGCAATAGCATCTAAAAAAAATAAATCCATAAGCTTCCTCCTTGGTATATATTATAATTAATTTAAGATAGTTAGTCAAAATCCCAACCATAAATATTAGATAAACATACTATATTTCTAGGAGGATGATGTGATGAATAACTATGTTGATTATTATAATTACATGAATAATATTAATCAAAACAGGAATTCTAATCAAAGTAAGTTGGGCTATGATACTGAAGCTTATCTAGGATTTATTCGTGGTAATATGTTTAGTAATCTTTATGATCCTTATCAAAATTATCAAATTCAAGAACTAAATCCTAATAATGAGCAAGAATATTTACTTTTATTAGTTCAAATGTATGGGTTTGCAGCACATGATTTAGGACTTTATCTAGATGTTAATCCAAATGATGGTAAAGCTATTGATTTAAGAAATAATTATATTAATTTATATAATCAATCTTTAGCAAATTATGAAAGTAAATATGGCCCTCTTACTTTGAATAGTCAAGGATTAGATACTAAGCCATGGGCTTGGAATACTAAAAAATGGCCATGGGAGGGAAATAGATAATGTGGAAATACGAAAAAACTTTACAATATCCTATTAATATTAAGAAAAAGGACCCTAGATTAGCTAAGTTGATAGTTACTCAGTATGGAGGCCCACAAGGTGAGCTTGGAGCGGCTCTTAGATATTTAAATCAAAGATATACGATGCCAGATGCTAAGGGAAGAGCATTACTTACGGATATTGGAACAGAAGAACTTAATCATGTTGAAATGATATGTGCTATTTTATATCAATTAACTGATGGAGTTAGCATGGAAGAATTAAAACGTGCAGGTTTTGATCCTCATTATGCTGAACATAAACTATCAATGTTCCCTACTGATGCTAATGGAGTACCATTTACTACTGCTTATATTTCTGCTACCGGAGATCCAGTTGCTGATCTTTCTGAAAATATGGCAGCAGAACAAAAGGCTCGTGCTATATATGAAAATTTAATTGATTTAACTGATGATCCTGATGTGATTGGTCCATTATTATGGCTTCGTCAAAGAGAAATTGTTCATTTTAATATGTTTAAAGAGTTATATGAGGATTATAAGAAAAAAGGATATGATCAAAGAAAAAATAGTTCAGTTTAGAACTATTTTTCTAATACAAAATATTTCTTTTTACCTCTTCTAATGACATTGTATTTTCTATTATTGGTTATAATGTAATTTTCATCACTTATAATTTCACCATTTAAGGTAATAGCATTATTAGTTAAAAATTCTCTAGCTTCTCTTCTTGATGAAGCAATTTGGTTATTAACTAAAATGTTAATAAGTGGTTCTTCTTCAGTTATTTTTATTTTAGGAAAGTTTTTAAAGGCTTCTTCTATTTGATTATCAGTTAAATCTTTGATATTTCCTGAGAATAAAGCTGTTGAAATATTTTTAGCATCTTGATAAGCTTCTTCTCCATGGATAAACGTGATAATTTCTTTAGCTAATATTTCTTGAGCGTAACGTTTTTCTGGAGCTTTTTTATGTTCCCTATCAATACTTTCTATTTCTTCTTTAGTTAAGAACGTTAATTTTTTTAGATAATCTATTACTATTTCATCTTCAGTATTTATTAAAAATTGATATAATTCATATGAAGACGTTTTATTTCTATCAAGCCAGATTGCATTGCCTTCTGTTTTACCAAATTTTACACCATGAGAATCAGTTACTAAAGGCATAGTCATACCGTAAACTTCTTCGCCGGTTTTTTTTCTTACTAATTCTATACCAGCGGTTATATTTCCCCATTGATCGGATCCTGCGACTTGAAGAGTAACATCTTTTTCTTGATATAAGTGTAAGAAATCCAAAGCTTGCATTATCATATAAGAAAACTCAGTATAGGTTATTCCTTTATCTAGTCTTCTTTTTACAATGTCTTTATCTAACATATAATTGATATTAAAGAATTTTCCATAATCTCTTAAAAAATCAATAAAATTAATATCTTTACACCAATCATAATTATTTACAGTTTCACAACCAAAAATAGTTTCTGCTTGTTTAGTTAATTCTTTTACATTTTTTTCTACTTCTTCTTTAGTAATCATAGCACGTTCTTTGGTTGGTTTTGGATCTCCAATTTGTCCGGTTGCTCCTCCGATTAATAGAATTGGCTTATGACCATATTTTTTTAAACGTGTTGCTATTAAAAATGATGAAAAGTGCCCAATATGCATTGAGTCTGCGGTAGGATCTGTTCCTATATAAAATGTTAATTTTTCATTATCTAATTTGTTTTGTAATTCTGGACTTGATATATCTTGGATAAGTCCTCTCCATTTTAAATCTTCAAAAAGTGTCATAATTGTTTCCTCCTTATTTAATATTATTCTAATAAAAACTCATAAATTAAAGGACGAGATTTTCCCGTGGTACCACCTTAATTTATGAGTTTTTCATACACTTTAAGCTATAACGCGCATACCGTTTTGAATTCATGATATGTAATTCATATTACTATCTTTATTAGTTTGCACCAACCACTAATTCTCTTTGTAAAGATTTAGTAATACTACTTAGTATCAATCAAAATTCAATTACTAATAATTTATCATATGTTTTTTGATATGTCAATTTTTTTTAAATAAAAAAATCTCAGCAACGTCCTATTTTCGCGATATACTATCGTCGGCGCTGAAGAGCTTAACTTCTGGGTTCGGGATGGAGCCAGGTGTGTCCTCTTCGCTATCGTCACTGAGAAAATATATAGAGAAATAATTCTCTGAAAACTCAGATAATGTATGACATCAATTATAAACAAATTTATGATTAAATCCTCGATCTATTAGTATCAGTCAGCTCAACATATCACTATGCTTCCACCTCTGACCTATCAACCAGATAGTCTTTCTGGGATCTTACTTCATAAAGAATGGGAAAACTCATCTCGGGGGAGGCTTCCCGCTTAGATGCTTTCAGCGGTTATCCTTTCCATACATAGCTACTCTGCACTGCCACTGGCGTGACAACAGATACACCAGAGG
>URXR01000073.1 GCA_900551925.1 uncultured Mycoplasmatota bacterium
TGAGGATGATCCATTTATATATTGTCTAGATAATCAAAACGTTTGAAAAATTTAAGGAATTATTTGATTCATTGAATAGTAATAGAAATCCAGAAATTGAATTATATTTTAAAAACACAGATGATGTGTATATGATTGTAAAACACGATGATTATGTGGATTTTGGCAAATGTGGTATATCAACAAAGAAAAATACGATTTCTAAATTTAAAAATTTAGATGAACTTTATAATGCCCAAATAGATAAAATTTGCTTAAAAAGAGATTGAAATCAAATTAGCGATATTTTAATAGATTTAGCATTTAGCATAATTGATGACAAAGAAGAAATTAATAATATATATGGTGTAAAATTATAAAAAATGGAGTGATAAGTATGAAATATATGACTAAAGACTGGTACAACACTATGCAAAAAAGTTACACATGTGGTATTTTACAAGTTGATAAAAAAGCTGGTAAATTTTCTGAAGAGTATTTTCAAAAATTATATGAAAAGAAAAAAGAAGAAGCTATAAAAGAATTTGAAGAAATGTTTGAATATGAACTTTCTGAAATAAAAGAAAAACTCCCAAAGGAAATTTTAAACGAAGTAAAAGATATTAGAGTACTTGCTTTAAATCATGCTACCAAAGATATTTGTCAAAAGATAACTGAGTATTCTGAAAATATAGAAAAATATGTAGAAAAGAAAATAGATGATTATAATGAAGATTTACAAAAACAGTTTAAAGATAAAATTCCAGATTTTGCTAATGAATATTTTCATGATTGTTTCATAAAAAAAGCAACTAAGAAAAATAAAGATTTTATCATAGAATTAGATAATGAAGGATCTTTTACTTTAGTTACCTCTATAATATTTAAAGATTTTGAAATAGTTAAACAAGAAAGTAATTTGAAAAAAACAAGATGGCTTTACAAAGAAGTCTATAAATTAAATAATCAATACGAATATCATATACTTTTAGACAATGGTAAATCATTAGAAGATTTGATCATAAAGTGTTCTAGTATTGAACTTAAATATAACTAGAAAATTAGCTTATAATATCCCGAAATTTAATATAAATCACAGATTTTCAAATACTTCAATTAAAAATGGTGAAATTTTTTCATTCTTTAAGTCCGATAATGAGTTTATAAATCGATATTCAGAATGTTCTTCTTTTTGAAGAGATATATTATCTATTTTATTTTCTAATTTGCATAAATATACTAATCTTATAAAAATGAAATTTTTAACTTTATCAAAGTTACTATCCTCATGAATTACTTTTGTTGGGATTATATCTAAACCAACTTCTTCTTTTGTTTCGCGTATTAAAGCTTCTTTAGGTAATTCCCCATAATTAGCTAAGCCACCAGGTATATCCCAATATTCTGGATATGTGGTTTCACTTCTTGCTCTTTTAGTCACTAAATAGCCTTTTTCACTTTTTATTAATGTATGTACAATTATTTTATTTCCGTTCATATTCTCACGCTCCTATTTCTATTTTATCATATATATTAAATTTTCTTGTAAAAACTAAAAAATAAAATTAATTTTTAAACAGGACTTTTAAAATAAAGTAATAGAGATAATTTATTAAATTTACTGACCAGAAAATGATATAATATTAATCAAACAGGAGGTAGATTATGAAAAATAAAATAAAACCAGTTTACTTAACTAGCAATAAAGGAAAATATGAAGAAGCAAAATATCTATTTAGCAAAAAATATGGAATTGATATTGAAATTAAAGATCCAGATTTTGAAATAATAGAAATTCAAGCCAAAAGCTGTAAAGAAGTGGTTGCTTTTAGTGTGAAATATGCTTGTGAAAAATTAGGAAAACCATGTATAAAATCTGACTCCGGATTATACATAGATGCTTTAGGAGGACTACCAGGACCTTATAATGCTTATTTCGATAAACAAATTGGAGTTGAAAAATTTTTGGAATTATTTAAAAATGAAGAAAATCGAAAAGCTAGACTTGAAGATTGTTTTGCTTATTGTGAGCCCGGACAAGAACCGATAGTTTTTACTGGAGGAGGAACAGGTACAATTTCAACAGAAGAAAGAGGAACAATTGGAAGATGGCATGATAAATTTTATATTCCTGATTGAGAAACAGAAACTTTAAGTGAAATACGGGAAAAAGATAGAGATTATGAAGCGAAATTTTGGGGAACAGCTAAATTTGATTTTGCTGAGTGGTATAAAAAAAATAAAATATAATAATTGTTAATAGTTTTTTAGTTTTCACTATTTTTAAACAATTATTTTTTATTAATTAGAAATATAGGAATATTTTATCTAATCTTTTTGTGCTAAATTAAAAAACGAAATTAAGCTAGTAATATAGAATAGATCTATGTTAAAAAGATTACTAAACACATTATACGTGCTATAATATTGATTATGAAGGAGGTAAAAATGGCAAAAATAACTTATGTAACTGGGAATTGGTATAAAATAATGAGTGCCAAAAAAATATTAGAACCACTTGGCATTGAGGTTAATAACATAAAAATGGAAACAACTGAAATACAAGCAGATACAGTTGAGGAAGTTGCAATACATTCAGCGAAAGAGGCAAGTGAAAAATTAAAATGCACTGTATTAAAAAATGATTCAGGATTATATGTTGATGCCCTAGGGGGCTTTCCAGGGCCTTATACTCATTATGTAGATGAAACGTTAGGAGAAGATGGTCTATTAAAATTACTTGATGGCGTTGAAAATAGAAATGCGCATTTTATAGAAGCATTTGCATATTGTGAATATGGAAAAGATCCAATTGTTTTTAAATCAATAACAAAAGGTAAAATTGCCAAAGAAAAATCAGGCACTTATGGTTGGAGTTGGGATTTTATATTTATTCCTGATGGATATGAAAAAACAATGGGAAATTATCCAGATGAAGAAAGATGTCTTGTTTGGAATACTGATGCTTATAATGAACTAGCAGATTTCTTAAAAAAGAAGGAGATTTAATTAAACAAAAATTTTGCTAGATATCAAAAAATAGGAGGTAATATATGAGACAGCCACATCAAATATTGGCAT
>URXR01000074.1 GCA_900551925.1 uncultured Mycoplasmatota bacterium
GTTTTATAGTTTATTTTGTATCGTCTTGTTTTAAATCGTCAACATTAGTATATATGCTATGCCTAAGTTCCATATCTTCAAAGTATTCAACTCCAATAGCTCTTCTAACTCTTTTTAAAACTTCAGCCGCTTTTTGTCTTGCTACTTTACTTCCTGCTTCTAACATATCATATACATAATCTATATGTTGTTCATAATAATGTCTTCTTTCTCTTATTGGTGCTAATGTTTCTTGTATTACATTATTTAAAAACCTTTTAACTTTTACATCTCCTAGGCCTCCTCTTCTATAATGATTTTTTAATTCATCTAAATTTTTATATTCAGGTAAATATTTTTCAAAATGTTCATCTGTACATAAAGCATCCAAATATTTAAATACTGCATTGTTTTCAACATCTCCAGGATCTTCTACTCTTAAATGATTTGGGTCTGTATACATACTCATTACTTTCTTCTGTATAACTTCTGGCTCATCTGATAAATAAATACAATTATTTAATGATTTACTCATTTTGTTTTTTCCATCTGTTCCAGGTAGTCTTTTACATATATCCTTATCTGGTGTTATCAAATATGGTTCAACCAATGTTTCTCCATATATTGAATTAAATGCTCTTACAATTTCTCTATCTTGCTCTAGTATTGGTTCTTGGTCTTCTCCTCCAGGAACATATTTTGCATCAAATGCTGTTATATCTGCAGCTTGACTAATTGGATAAGTTAAAAATCCTACTGGTACACTTTTTTCAAAACCTCTTTCTTTTATTTCAGTTTTAATTGTCGGATTCCTCTGTAGTCTTGATAATGTTACTAAATTCATATAGTACATTGTCAATTCTGACAATTCTGGTATTTGAGATTGAACAAATATTACACTTTTTTTAGGATCTATTCCCACTGCCAAATAATCTAATGCAACCTCAATTAAATTCCTTCTTATTTTTTCAGGATTTCTTGCATTATCTGTTAATGCCTGCAAATCAGATATAAAAATATATGGTATATATTTACCTGATTCTTGCATTGCTACTCTACTTCTTAATGACCCTACATAATGCCCTAAATGTAATTTTCCTGTTGGTCTATCTCCTGTTAATATTATTTGTTTTTCTTCTTTCATAACAGCCTCCTTCTATTATTATGTTATGTTATTTTTTATTAAACTCTCTTATCTTCCTTTTAGCCCTTGTTGTTTTTGTTTTATTAGCCCATTCTCCTGGTGGAGCTTTTCTGTGTTCACTTGTTATTATCCTAACTCTATCTTTATTATGAAGCTCATCATAAATAGATACTTTATCATCGTTTACTATTGCCCCTATCATAGAATTCCCTATATCAGTATGTATTCTATACGCAAAATCTATTGGTATTGATCCTTTAGGAAGTTCTATTATTTCACCTTTTGGAGTATATACATATATTTTATCTGTAAATAATTCTGTTTTTATTTGAGTAATAAATTCTTGATTGTCTCCAAAAGCTGTATTTATTTCTGTAAGCGATTTAAAAAACTGATATTTATTTTTTAAATCTTCTTGCATTTTATTTCTTGCATTTTCTTTATTTTGATTCCAATATGCAGTAAGCCCAAATGAGGCGATTTTATCCATATTAAACGTCCTTATTTGTGTTTGAACTAATCTTTCATCTTCTCCAAATACCGTTGTATGAAGACTTCTATACATATTAGTTTTTGGGTTCCAAATATAATCTTTAAATTTACTATTTATTGGATTATATTCTTTATGAATTAATCCTAAAGTTTTATAACAATTATCTATACTATCAACCATTATTTTTAATGATAGGAAATCATGAATATCTTTAACATTTGCACCCTTGTTTATATTTTTATAAATGCCATATATATTTTTAACTCTTGCCTTTATTTCATTAGGTATATCTTCACTTTCTAAAATATTTTTAATTTTATATAACATTTCATTTAGACAATGCATGCTTTCCTTTGAATATTTATCTTTTTCTTCTTTTATTTGTTCATAAATATCTGGTTTTAAATATTTAAGAGATAAATCTTCTAATTCACTTTTTATTCTATATGCTCCGATATAATAAGCAAGTGGGATAAATATTTCAAAAGTTTCTAATGCATTTTCTTTTTGTTTAAATTCACTTTTATATTCTAATGTTCTCATATTATGAAGTCTATCTGCTAGTTTAATGATGATTATTCTAACATCTTCTGTTATTCCTGTTATTATTTTTCTTGTATTTGCATAATTCCTATCTTGCTTACTAGAGAAATTTAATTTACTTATTTTTGTTACTCCATCGACTAAGTCTGCTACATCCTTATTAAACAATTCCTCTATTTCTTCTTTCTTTATTTCTGTGTCTTCAATAGTATCATGTAAAAGGCCAGCACATATTGTATCTTTATCGGCACCCATTCCGGATAAAATAATGGCTACAGATAGTGGATGAATAATATATGGTTCACCACTTTGTCTTTTTTGATTGTTATGAAGATTGTTGGCAAGATTAAAAGCTTTTTTTATTTCTTGTATTTCTTCATCACTATAAGAATCTAAGTTTTTTAAAAGCTCTGTTAAATACTCATATACCATATTATCATCTCCCTAATATAAAGAAAAAGTGTCGCCAACAAACGCAATCATTTGTTAGGCAACACTTTTAATAACAGAAACATTTAAAAATAAATTTTTAAGAGATATCAAAAATATGCTAGATAAATTTCTAACAATATCAATTAATAAAGCCTTTTTATTAATTAATTTAAGCATAAAATCACCCTCTTAAAATTACTTGTTATCGATTATACACTTGAAATTTGAACTTTGTCAATACTTTAAATGTATTTTTGTTATTTTTTTTAGTTTTTTCATTTTCTCTTAACTATATATATTTTTTATATAATTATTAAATTAATTATTACTTATAATTTTTATTATTTAATCTATAATTCAATTCCCATAAAGCATTTTTGTTACTATCCCATTTTAATTTTTTATTTGCTTCTTCAAAGTTAAGCCACTCCATTTTGTTAT
>URXR01000075.1 GCA_900551925.1 uncultured Mycoplasmatota bacterium
AATAGAAAGGGATCAATCAAATAGATTAATATTTCTATAAGATTGATTATACGAGGAATAATATGAAAAAAGTAACTGATTTTAATTTAAGCGGAAAAACAGTAATTTTAAGATGTGATTTAAATGTTAGTATTAAAGATGGCAAAATAATCGATGATAACAAAATAATGGCAAGTTTAAAAACAATTAACTATATTTTAGATCATAATGCTAAACTAGTAATTATGTCTCATTTAGGAAGAGTAAAAACTGAAAGCGATAAGCAAAAATATGATATGCGCATTGTCTATGAACGATTAGAAGAAATTCTTCATAATAAAATATCGTTTATAGATGAAACAAGACCTGCTAAATTAATAAAACCTGTTAAAAATCTAGAAAAAGGGAAAGCCTTATTAATCCAAAATACCAGATATGAAGATCTAAAAGGTAATAAAGAAAGTTCTTGTAATAAAAAACTTAGCAAACACTGGGCTAGACTAGGTAATATATTTATAAATGATGCTTTTGCCACAATTCATCGTAAACATGCCTCTAATTATGGAATAGCTAGCTACCTAGAAAGTGGTATAGGGTTCCTAGTAATGGATGAACTAGAACACTTAAATATTTTAGATAATCCTAAAAGACCATTTGTAGTAATCATGGGAGGCTCTAAAATCAAAGATAAAATTGGGGTTATTAAATCACTAATAAAACAAGCTGATTATATCCTAGTCGGAGGAGCCATGGCCTTCACATTCCTAAAAGCTAAAGGCTATGATATCGGAAGATCTATGTATGAAGAAGATGAAGTAGATTATTGTAAATATCTTTTATCTCACTATGAAGATCGTATAATTTTACCATCAGATCTTTATGGAGCCTTTGAAAAAAGTGATGAAGCTGATGTAGTTTTACAAGATATTAACATGATACCTAAAAACTTTATTGGACTAGATATTGGAAACGAAACTATTAGACACTTTAAATCTATTTTAAAAAATACTAACACTATTTTTTGGAACGGACCACTTGGAGCCTATGAATATGAAAAATTTAGATATGGAACAGATCAAATTTTAAAATATATCAAAGACAACGTTGAAACAACTATCCTAGGAGGAGGAGATATAGTAGGATGTGCTCACATACTTGGCTATGATAAAGACTTTACCTTTGTCTCAACTGGCGGAGGAGCAACCCTAAAATATCTAGAAGATCATAACCAACCAGGTCTTCAAAACATGGAGTAATATGAAAAAAACTATTGTTTTAAATCACAAATCTAATTTAACTTTTCCCGAAGTACAAAACTATCTTTTAGATATTAATGATATCATCAGAACCGATATAAATTGTATTATTTGTCCAAGTAATGTTTATATCCCTTATTTTAAAGGAAAATATAACTTTTCCTTAGGAGTTCAAAACTTAAATAACTCTTCCTTAAATGGAGAAGTAACCGGAAAAGTCCTAAAGTCATTAGGAGTAAAATATGTCTTACTAGGACATCATGATAGAACGAATTACTTACATGAAACCAAAGAAGAAATAAACAAAAAAATAAAAGATGCTTTAGATAATTGTATTACCCCAATTGTAATTCTAGGAGAAACCTATTATCAAAAAGAACTCAAAAAAACTGGAGAAATAATTGGTAAACAAATAAAAGATTACTTTAAAGATATTGAAGTAGGAAAAGATATTATTTTAGTATACGAACCCAACTGGACTTTTAAAGATAAACAAATACCAAGTAAAGAATATGTAACAGAAGTAGTAGACTTAATAAAAAATATTATCAAAAGAAAATATCATGAAAATTTAAAAGTTCTCTACGGAGGCAATATAACTCCAAATATTATTCCTATTATTAATAAAATACCTAATATTGATGGACTTTTAATAGGGAAATCCAGTACTTCTTTAAAAACTTTAAAACAAATATTTGAAACTTTAGAATAAGTTCGACAAAAAAAGATAAAAAAAGCTCTAGAACTTATTCTTTTTTTGTAGTACAATGTTCTTGCGTGGTAGTATATGGAAGGAGAGATTATGGAAAAAATAAAATTACTTTTAGTGGATGACAATATAGAGTTAGTCACTATGATTAAGGAGTATTTTAGTAGTAATCGCGCAGGAATTGAAGTAGTATATACCGCAAGCAATGGTGAAGAAGGTTTAAATATCGTAAAAAATCATACTGATGAATTTGATCTTATTCTTTTAGACTTAATAATGCCAAAAGTTGATGGAATAACTATGCTTGAAGAAATGAAAAAAGCAAATATTAATAAGAACGTTATAGTTTTAACATCCTATAACAGTGCTGATATCATAAGAAAAGTATCAGAACAAGGAGTAAATTATTATTTATTAAAACCTTTTGAATTAGCAGAACTAGAAAAAAGAATACTAGAAGTAAGTAATCTAGAAAATCAAGGTAATAAATCAATTAATTTATATAAACATAATCTTCAAGTATCAATAACTAATATTTTACATGAATTAGGAGTTCCCTCTCATATTAAAGGTTATCAATATATAAGAGAATCTATTATGATAGTCTACGATAGACCAGAAATAGTCGGAGGAATAACTAAAGAACTATATCCAGAAGTAGCCAAAAAATATGATACAACTGTTTCAAGAGTAGAAAGAGCTATAAGACATGCTATTGAAGTTAGTTGGAATAGAGGTAGCTGGGATTTAATGGAAGAAATATTTGGACATAGTATTGATATTGATAAAGCCAAACCAACTAATAGTGAATTTATAGTAACCATTGCCGACAAACTTAAATTAGAGTTTGGAAAAGTTTTAATGTAGTACCTAATAAGGATTTGTCCTTATTTTTTTATTATCAAATTTTAGTTTTTTTCGTTTCCGCTCTATGTTAAACATTAGTTAAAATGATACCGATTTATAATGTGGATAACAAACAAAG
>URXR01000076.1 GCA_900551925.1 uncultured Mycoplasmatota bacterium
TTATTATAGTATATAATTATTTTGTGCTAAAAAGCACTAAATATTAAAGAAAGCCTTATATTTAAGGTATGGAGAATTTTAAAATGACTAACGGAATAGTAAAATGGTTTAACAGTGAAAAAGGATTTGGATTTATATCAGTTGAAGGTGGAGATGATGTATTCGCTCATTTCTCAGCTATAAATCTTGATGGATTCAAAACTTTAGAAGAAGGACAAAAAGTAAGCTTTGATATAGTTGAAGGTGCTAGAGGACCTCAAGCAGCTAACATAACTATATTATAATTATAGACAGTTTAGACTTCGAAAGACTCTCAAAAGAGAGTCTTTTTATATATTTTTAAATGCAGTTGAAAGCATTAATTTTATTCTATTTAACTGATTGGTTTCACTAGCTGACGGGTCATAATCAATTGGAATTATATTAGCATCTTTATAAATTCTTTTTAGTTCTTTAATTTGACCTTTTCCAGTTATATGATTAGGTAAACATCCAAAAGGTTGCATACATATAATATTCTTAACTCCATCCTCAATAAGCTCTATCATTTCACCAGTTAATAACCAACCCTCACCAGTTTGATTACAAGGAGATATAATTTTTTTAGTATCTTGAGCTAGAACATTTATGCTTTTAGGAGAACTAAATCGACTACTTTTATCAAGATACTTTTTATAAGTTTTTTGATAAGTTTCCATAATCCAGATAGCAGATTTTCCAAATTCTTTATTTATCCATTTGCCATCTAGATACTTATACTTATACAAAGTATTAAAGAAACAGCTATAGAAGAAGTTTATAAGTTCTGGGACAACAGCCTCTCCACCTTCTTTTTCTATAATATCAACTAAAGAGTTATTAGCAAGTGGATGAAACTTAACTAGTATTTCGCCCACTAATCCAACCTTAGGTTTTATATCATAACTTATTTCTAAGGTATCAAAATCGTGTATTATTTCTTTTATATTATTATTAAAAGTAAATATATTAGCTTTATCTAAAGAATCTAAACATATTTTTATCCACTTATTATAAAGGGCATTACTACTACCTTTAACTTTTTCATAAGGTCTTACTCTGTATAATACCTTCATTAATAAATCTCCATAAATCACACTCATAAATAATCTATTTATAAGTTGTAGAGTGACATTTTTCATAATTCCATTTTTTTCGATACCATTAATACTTAAAGATACTACTGGTATATCTTTAAATCCAGCATCATACATTGCCTTTCTTAAAAATCCTATATAGTTTGTAGCTCTACAGCCACCACCTGTTTGAGTTATTACAACTGATGTGTTTTCTAAATCATATTCTCCAGATTGAAGAGCACTTATAATTTGCCCTACTACAATTATTGCAGGATAACATGCATCATTATTTACATATCTAAGTCCTGTATCTATAATATCTCTTTTGGTATTATCTAAAACCTTTAATTTAAAACCACTTAAATTTACAGTTTTTTCGAAAAACTGAAAATGCATAGGAGACATTTGAGGTGCTAAGATAGTGTGATTTTTATTTAAAGTACCTTTTTTATATTCTATTTTTTCATTATTAATAATTTCAGTTTTATTATTTGTATCTCTTTCTAGTATTGCAGCCTTTAAGGAACGAAGTCTAATTTTAGCTGCACCTAAATTATTTCCTTCATCTATCTTTATAACAGTATACATCTTTGAACTTTGATTTAATATTTCTTGAACTTGATCAACTGTAACTGCATCTAGCCCGCACCCAAAAGAGTTTAGCTGAACTAATTCTAAATTAGGTTGATCTTTAATAAAGCTAGCTGCATTATAAAGTCTTGTATGATATACCCATTGATCAACAACTCTAAGAGGTCTTTCAACGCTTCCTAGATGAGATATAGAATCTTCTGTAAGAACTTCCATGTCTAAAGAATTTATAAGTTCAGGGATTCCATGATTTATTTCAGGGTCAAGGTGATATGGTCTTCCACATAAAACAATAGCTTTTAAATTATTTTCTTTTATATTATAACCTTTTATTCCACCTTCTACTATATGTTCATGGATAAGATATGGATATATTTCAGCTTCAAAATAATTAGGATCACTAAACAAACATTCTATTAATGGTTCTTGTTCATTTATTTCCGTACCTTTATAACCTATATTTAGTTTTATATTGTTGTTGGTATAATCGATAGTAACATTCAATTTTGAATTTTCTCTTTGGTTAGTTTGATAATAACTATAATAACTTTTAACATCACTTAACAAAGGATTAACATAAGTTATTTTATTTTTGCTAGCTTTTTCTTGGATGTTATTTAATTCTTCTTTATTATATTCAACATCTTTTCTAGTTAAATCTTTGTTATATTTTTCTCCAGAAGATTTTTCTTTTGATATAGCAGATTTCTGGCTTTTTAATATTTCGATATCATTATTTAGCTTAGATAGATAAACTTTCTTTTCATTATAAGTAAAAGAAAAATAATCTTGATCTAAATAAAAATCAGGAGAATACTGGGCATGTTTTTTTTGAAATTCATTAGATAGTTCTTGATTTAATTTCTCGATGATTTCTAGATTTCTTTTTATTTCTTGATCTAGTTTTGCCAAAGATTCTAGTTCTTGATAACGATTATAAAAGAAAGCTTGAAGCTCTTCAGGATAGTCTTTGGTGCTTCCTAGTTTGTTTAATTCTATTAACATATCTTCAGCTTTCATATTTGGTTTTGTACAATTGTTTAAAATTTGATAAGAATTTTTATTGGGATCAAATAGTGACTTGATATTATCTAAGACATTTTTAATATTTTCAATACTTACATTATTCATAACACACCTCTAATTATTGTAATTATAGCATGTTAAAATAAAAAAAGACTAAAATAAATTTTAGTCGCCAACCACTATGTGGTTGTTTTCTT
>URXR01000077.1 GCA_900551925.1 uncultured Mycoplasmatota bacterium
TATCTATGTGAAATACCCTCTCTATTTTCTGTCTAAAATATTGACAAAATCCCTTAGCAAAAATTTCTTTCAATCTCCTCATTTTTACCACTCTTTCTTTTAGTATAATATAATTTTATAATACCTTAATTTTAAAAATATAGCAACAACTATTTATAAAATTATAAGTTAAACTAGTAAATTATCTCAAAAGAAAAAGTCCCTAAACACTTACATTTTAGGAACTGTTTCTATAGCTAAAGTATCTAAAATAACTAAACAAGTATTATAAATTAAACTAATCATTGCCACATAAGAATTTTTAATATCTTCATTTTCTTCATTTATTATATTATATTTAGAATAAAACTTATTAAATAAACTACAGATTTCATATAAATAATCTGTTAAATAATTTAAAGTTCTTTCCTTATAAGAACTAGTTAAAACCCTAGAAAGTTCTACTATTTTAACTAAAATATTTCTCATATCCTCATTATATATCTTAGTCATCTTTACATTTTCATAAGAACCAAGCTTACTTAAAATAGATTTTATACGAACCATTGTATATAAAATATATGGTCCTGTCTTACCCTCAAAAGAACTAAACTTAACTGGATCAAAAACATAATCTGTTTTTCTAATTGGAGAAAGATCTGCAAATTTAACTGCAGCAATAGTTAATTTTTCACATATATTTTTTCTTTCTTCTCCCGTTATTTCTTTCTTTATTTTTTTATCTATCTCTTCTCTTACTAAATCAAGCAAACTACTAAGTTCAAGTACGGAACCATCCCTAGTTTTAAAAGGTTTACCATCTTTCCCATTCATTGTCCCAAATCCATAATGGGCTAAAAGAGTAGTCTTTGGAACAAGTCCTGAAATATAACTACCTCTAAAAACTTGTTCAAAATATAAAGACTGTCTCTCATCAACAACATACCATATTTCATCTGGATTAAATCTTCTCATTCTAGAATAAATAGTTCCTAAATCACGAGTAGCATAAATAGTTGCTCCATCACTTTTAATTACCATTAAAGGAGGCATAGGTTTTGCATCGCTTTCTTTAGAAACATCCATAACTAATGCTCCATCATCCTCATATAGATAAGGTTTCATAATTTCTAAAACTTTAGGAATTTCTTTAAAAGCATCAAGTTCTCCTTCCCAAAGTTCAAAACTACAATTAAGTTCTTCATAAATCTTTTTAATCTCTTTAGAAGACACCTCAACCATTTGTTTCCATAAAGAAGTATACACCTCGTTACCCTTATCAATCTCAGCAGTTATATGACGAACTAAATTCATTCTCTCTTCATTTTCTTTAGCTTTTTTATTAGCAATCGGATACATTCTTCCTAAATCTTCTGCTGTAATCTTTATTTTTGGATACTCACCCTTAAAATTAGGATCAAAATAAGGTAAATCTGGTTCCTCTTCCATAAGTTCTGAAATAAGCATCCCTGCTTGACGTCCTAAATCTCCTAAATGAACATCTCCTAAAACCTCATTTTTATAAAGCTTAGCTAATCTTTTTAAAGCTTCCCCAATATTAGCAGATCTCATATGTCCAACATGTAAAGCTTTTGCCGCATTAGCACCACCATAATCTACAATAATCATCTTTTTTGGTTCTAAATCCAAATGAATATCAAATGAATTTATTCCTAAGTTCCCATATTGAGTTAAAACTTCATCAGTAAAAGATAAATTAATAAATCCTGGTCCCGCAATATTGACATCTCTAAACCTATCATCTAATTTATCTACTATTTTACTAGCAATATCTCTAGGATTTTCATGATACTCCTTAGCTAAAGGCATAGCAATATTAAGCTGAAATTGTCCTAAATTCTTCATATTACTAGATTCTAATTTTACTTTATCTACCGAATATCCAAGGTCAGTAATTACCTTTTTTAAATACTCTTCTGTTTCTCTTATTTTGCTCATATTATCCTCCTCTAAAATAAAAATTCTATAAAATAAGGACGAAATTACCGTGGTACCACCTTACTTCATAGAATCTATGCACTTAAATCTTTAACGCTGATAAGCGATTCTTTCTAAAAAGATACGTTCATAAGTTTTCTATTATTTGGTTTTCACTATCCCAAACTCACTAAAATAGTTACACCTATTACTACTTCTTTTATCATCAAAAGAAAATCTCAACTAACTAAACTGATATAAATAATACCAATTTAACTTAAAAATGTCAATACCAAATATTAGTGATGTTAATCCTTTTTTAAAAAGATACCTTATCATTAATAAAAAAGATTCCGATAT
>URXR01000078.1 GCA_900551925.1 uncultured Mycoplasmatota bacterium
GTCTAATAAATCAAACAAATTTTTATAAAACGGAATTTAGTCTAAAAATTTGCGTGGAAAAAGTGGTTACTTTATTTATTTTAATCTAGTTTGACAATATGGACAACTTTCTGGATTTCCTAAAAGTTCTCTACCACAGTTTGGACAGGTTAGCCCTGGTTCAATTATCTCTTGATTATTTATATTTGGGTTTTGGTCTATATTCATAGTTTGATTTGGATTATTATTTATATTATTTATATTATCATTTACATTTTGATTAGGTACATTATTTATATTATTATTAGGATTATAAGCTTGAAGATCTGTATCAAAACCATTTTTATCAAGTTGCTGATTGGAATTAGTTTGAGGTGATGACATTTTTACATCTTCTGGAACTTTTGAATGAGATGGTTTTATAATATTGCCCAAACTGAATTTCTTGTGCTCTTTTTGGGGTTGTTCATTATTAGTTTGAGCATTATTGTTAGAAATGATTTGTCTTGAATAATTAGAATCATCGTAACCTTCTCCTATTTTATAACCATTGACATCTACTTCTTCTTTTTTATTACGAACTGATTTAAAGTAGACAATTACTGGAATAGCTATGGCTAATAATAAGATAGCTCCGGCAATTATAAAATATAAAGCATAATCAGTTTTAGTAATTTCTATAGTATACTCGTTAGTAGAACCATCTGGAGATGTAGTTTTTATAGTTATAATACTTCCATCTTCTAAATTTTCATTACCCTCTATTTCATAGGCGGCATTTTCATCTTCCATGGTTACATCAATATTTAAAGATGTTTCTTTTTTTATGACTAATTTATAATCTGTTTTCTCGGGATCAAATTCTAAATCATAACCTTCGATAGTAATATTTTTTATATTAGGGTTATCTCCAAGAGTTTCTCCTTCTTGTAATCTATTTACTTTTATTATATAACTTTTGGACTCGCCACTTTCTGAAGTTACTTTTACATTGATATAGTTATCTCCAACTTTTAAGTTTTCATTACCTTCCACGGTTACTTTAGAAGTTTCTTCTTCAGGAGTTGCTAGTACTTCGATATTTTCTACTTCATATAAAACTGTAGTTTCATATTCAAAGGTATTTTTATCAAATTCTATGTTACCACTACTAAGAGAAAGTGATGATAAGTAAATATTACTATTTTGATTATTTTCTCTTATAACATTAATGGTATATGTTTGTTTAGCTCCAGTTTGACTAGTTACAATTATATTTATTTTATTTGAACCATAATTTAATTTTTTATTAGTAACATTTCCTGTTACGGTTTGACTATTTGAAGCTTTTACTCCTGTTACGGTTATTTCATCAACATTTTTAGCAACATTTACAGTATAATCTGTTACTGTTCTAGAAAAGGCTGGTGTTAAAGTTCCTTCAGAAACATTAATACCCTCTAGATAAACATTGGTATTACAAGTTCTTCTTATTCCAACAGTATAGTTTTTAGTATCACCATTTTCAGCAGTTACTTTTAAAGAATAAACATTCGAACCACATTTTAAATTTTTAGTTCCAGTTCCGGTTACAGTACTTTTAGATGAAGTTTTAGTAGCAGTTAAAGAAATGCTACTTTTAGTAGTGGATACGGTATAACTAGTAGTATTTTTATTAAATCCACGGATAGTAGAATTATCTATTTTGATACTATTTAAAGTATTAATGTTACTTCTTACTTTGATATATTGATATTTAGCAGTTCCTCCACTTGAAGAGCTGCCATTAGTATAAATTACTCTGCCACTTGGTTTTACACTAATTGTTCCATTACCACTTGAAGATCTAGCTTTAAAGGTAACAGTTCCTAGTTTTCTATTAGTACCTGCGGAGATATTTTTATTATTTATATTTTCTTTAACTTTTGATACTTGTCCAGAAGCTGAAATAGTAAGAGGTATTTCCTCAGCAGTTCCTCCACTTACTGTCGCAAAAACACTACATTCAAACGTTTCATTTATATCAATAGTAGTAGGACAGGTTATTTTTAAGGTTGTAGTGGCCGCATCAACACTGGTTATAAAGAAAAATCCTAAGACAAATATAAATAAACTATAGATAATTCGTTTCACTTTATCATCTCGTATAATCAATCTTATAGAAATATTAATCTATTTGATTGATCCCTTTCTA
>URXR01000079.1 GCA_900551925.1 uncultured Mycoplasmatota bacterium
TAGAATTTAATGATGAGTTATGGAGAATAATTGGAGTATTTCCAACAGATGATGGTACTGGTAATATAGAAAATAGAGTTAAGATAATAAGAAATGAATCAATAGGTGAGGACTATATGTGGGATGAAAATGGTTCAAATGAGTGGGAAACAGCTTCTTTGAACACATATTTAAATGGTGTTTACTATAATAGTTTAAGTACAAATGCTCAAAGTATGATAAGAGAATCAGAATGGTACATGGGAGAAAATCCATGGAATGAGGAAGCGGATTTATTAACAAGTAACTTCTATGCATATGAGAGAGGAGATTTAACCGATGAAAGTTTTATAGGAGTTGTAGGATTAATGTATCCAAGTGATTATGGATATTCAACAAGTGGAGGGGAGACAACTGATAGAGCAACATGTTTAGCAATAGATTTATTTAATTGGTATAACTATGGTGATTGCTATAATAACAGTTGGATATATAGCAGCACTTTATATCAAATTACAATAACTATACATCTTGCTGACTCTTCTGACCGTGTGTTTTATTTGGAAACAGATGGTAGTGTCTACGACATCGATGTGGCTCGAGAAATTGCGGTTCGCCCAGTCCTATATCTAGATTCAGCGATAGAGATAACCGGAGGAACTGGAACAAGTAGTGATCCGTATACTTTGGCTCAGTAACGGACAGTTTTGAATAAGCATCTGTGATTACGTAGGAAAATGGATATAAAAGTTAGCCCAATTGATAACATTTCATAAACAAATGGTTAAATTGGATGACTTAAAATAATAAAAATCTCATTTTGAAGTGTGAAAAATGAGATTTTTATATTATTAAAACACTATAAAAAGTATTTAATGTAATATTAAATATAATTATAATATAAAAGTTGTAGATTAATTTATATATCGTATAATCTGAATGTAAAAGGGACTCGGTAATGTTTATTAGAATTTATGAATAATTTAAATAGTCTTAAACCAGCTTGAAATAAAGAAAGAACTCTTCTAACTTTTCCATCATTAGTTTTTTTAACAACTTTGAAACCTAAGTTTTTATGACACTTAGAGTTTTTAGAAATGTCAATACCTAGACAAGTTAAAAATATAACACCAATACATACAAGAGAGTATAAGTTATCAAAAGCATGTAAGGATTTAAGTCCAGTTTTTTCTAAGTTAAAACCATTAGATTTTTGATTTTTAAAAATAGTTTCAATAGAACCGAAACGATAAGAATAATATTTTTTAGCTCTATTGGGTTCTACATTAGAAATTAAAAACCATGGTTCTTTGTGTCCATCACTTTTACCAATAGTAAGATTATATTTATATTTATTTTTAGTAAAAAGTAAATTATTAAAGAAAGAAGAATGATATTTATAATTAGGTAATTTATGAATATTAGTCCAAATAAAATTATTTTCAGAAGAATCAAAATAAAAAACTTTAAAGTTATCTTTACATCTGAAAACAAAAGAATCCTGTAAAACTTTATCAATAAAATGAAATAAAGGAAAATAGTTACCAAACCATCTATCAGCTAAGAATACAATATTAATATTAGGAATAATGGATTTAAAAAGATTGTGAACATAGGAAATGGAAGATTTAATATATTTAAGTTTAAAAGCATTGCCAAAAAGAGTATGATTTTTGCCATAAAAAGAATTAAAATAAATAGGAATACCTTGTTTACCAATACGTAAGGAAATCATGAGGATAGTAAATTTAGATTTAACATACATGTGGTCAATAGATAAGTAGATTCTATTATCGTTATGTTTAACTTTGAAGTTAGAGATAACGTATTTGATAACATTATCAAAAAGAAGATGGAAATTATAATTTTTGTTATTTAAGAAACGAGAAATTCTTTTTAAGATAGAATCAAAATGAATATTGTCATATTTATAAGAAAGGTGAGTAGCGATTTTATCAAAGTTAACAGAATTAGAAGAAAGTAAAGAAGTAAAAAAGTCAGAAAGGAAATTTTTTTGATTTTTAGAAAGAGAAGAATCGATATTAGAAAAGAAAGAATTAAAATTAAAGGTGTCAATATTTTGCGAAAATGTCCTAAAAATTTTTAAACATAAACGGGATTTATT